>NZ_JBJDRF010000099.1:0-8550 GCF_044987305.1 Novosphingobium sp. ZW T3_23 | reverse complement strand
CCAAGGCGATCTGCGGTGACGAGAAGCCCTACAAGGCCTTCCCGTGGTTCTGGTCCAACCAGTACGACCTCAAGCTCCAGACCGCGGGCATCAACCTGGGCTTCGACCAGACCGTGATCCGCGGCAACCCCGAGGACCGCAGCTTCTCGGTGATCTACCTCAAGGAAGGCAAAGTGCTCGCGCTCGATTGCGTGAACATGGTCAAGGACTACGTCCAGGGCCGCAAGCTGGTGGAGGCGGGCACGAGGCCCGATCTGGAAGCGCTGGCCGACAAGGACAGGCCGCTCAAGGAATTGCTGGCGGAGCAATCACCGGCCTGACCTCCATCTATGTCGGAAAAGTTCGCGGCCGCCCGGATCGGGCGGCCGCTTTCACATCAGAACCGGAAGGTTGCATAGGCAGCCGCGTAGAACAGGTCGCGGCCCGGCTTGAACTTCTCCGAAACGTCTCCGTAGATCGTGTAGAAGCCCAAGGTGGTGAACGGGTTCAGCGCATAGCGCCCGGCCGCCGTGGCGCGTTTGCCGAAGAAGCGGGAATCGCTTTCGTCGGCGCTGCGCAGTACCTGCCCGCCCAGCGAATAGACTCCGTCGTGGATCGAGGTGCGCCAGAGGCCCGCCGCCGAGAAGTCCAGCGTCAGGCGGGCGTTCGGTTGCAGGGTCAGCATCGGCTGAAAGATCGTCAGGTTGTGCGGGCCGAGATCGCCGTTGTAGGTGAGGGGCTTGGGGAACAGCGGGCCATAAGTGCCGAGCTTGCCGTCGTTCGGATTGCGGTCTCCCGAGCCCACGTCCACGCGAAGCGCCAGCTTGGGTTTCCAGCCCGACGCCCAGCCATGGGCCACGGTTCCGGTCACGTAATAGGCGTCGATATCGAGATTTCCGAAGGAACCCCACTGCCGGATCGCCTCCACGTCGACACTCCAGGCATTCGCCTTTCCGGCATAGCGCAAGGAAAGCGTGCGCCGCCGGTCCCGCGCCGCCGCAGCGCTGTCGAAGGCGACGCTGGCGCGATCTGAGGCGACGAACAGCATTTCCGCCCGTGAAGAGCGCGCGCCGGCACCGAAATTGCGCCCGGCGTGGAAGCCGGTCAGGTCATAGTCGTGATTGGTCTCGTCATCGAACGTGCCGAGCTTTTCGAGCACGGCGTGGCCGGTGAGGAAGCCGCCGTCCCATTGGCCCGCGCTGCCCATGACGCGCAGCAAGTCGAGCGAGCGGCGGGTGTTGGCGCCTTCGCGCATGTCGAACACCGTCTGGTTGCCGATGCCGATTTCCTGACGCCCGAAGCGCGCCGTAATCTTTGCCTGACCGACTGGCACATGGGCTTCGATGAAGGCCTGGTTGAAGTCGAGACGACCTTCCTCGATCGGCGCCACCACGGAATCGAGGCCGGAGCTGGTGGCATGTTCCAGATCGACGAATGCACGGAACAGCCCTTCGATCTGGAGATCGCCCCAGACGCGGGTGCGCTGCTGGAAATTGCCGTCGTCGTCCTGCGGACCCCGGCCCCAGCGCTCGCCGATGCGCAGCTCCGGGCGCAGCCGCAGTTCTCCGCCGAGCGTGGCGTAAGTCTTGCCCGCCAGCGGAATGTACTTGAGCCGGGTCCACAGGTTCTCGTCCCTCACGGCGCGGAAGCTGGAATAGTCCTCATCATGATTGATCGGCTTGAAGGCGGGTTTGGGCGCCTTGGGCCGGTTGGGCGTTTCCGGAGCTGTCGCCGTGACGACGGGAGCCCCCGCCTGCGCCTCCGCTTGCGCCTCTGCTTGCGGAGGAGGGGGTGCTGCCGCCGGAACCGGCGCAGCCGCCGAGGTCAGCGCAAGCGCCATCATATCGAACATTCCTATTCTCCCGAATTTCCTGGCCCGATCGGGCTCTGTTTTTCTATGTTGGCGATCAGGTCGCCGCGGCTCGCATCGGGCGCGATGCGAGGGTTTGGAGCAGGTGCACCGACAGCCCGAAGATCAGGCCCCAGAACGCCGATCCCAGGCCGGCGAGCGTCATTCCCGAGGCGCTCACCGCGAATGTCACGAGCGCTCCGTCGCGGCCTTGTTCCGCGCGCAGGGCGGTGCTGAGTGAACTGGAGACGACCGGGAACAGCGCCAGTCCCGCCAGCGCGGCGATCAGGGTCTTCGGCAGGGTCGCGAACAGTGCCAGCACCGTCGCCGCGAAAGCGCCGAAGAGGAGATAGGTCACGCCGCCCGCGATCCCGGCAAGGTAGCGTTTGCGGGGATCGGGATGGGCGTCCGGGCCAAGGCAGATGGCCGCCGTGAAGGCCGCCAGGTTGAGGCCGTGGCAGCCGAACGGTGCCAGCAGGATCGAACCGATCGCGCTGGCAGAGACGATCGGCCGCGCCGAAGGCTCCGCGTAACCGGCCGCGCGCAGCACGGCGATGCCGGGAAGGAACTGTCCGGTCAGCGCGACCACGGCCAGGGGCAGGGCGATGTTGGCCGTCGCGGCCCAGTCGAAACGGGGCGTCGTCCAGACCGGCAGGGTCAGGCGGGGAGCGCCGACCGTGCCGCTCAGCCCGCCGTCGAGCATGGTCAGCGCAAGTCCGGTCGCCAGTACCGCGACGACGGCATAGCGCGGTGCCAGCACCCGTCCTGCGAAGAAGGCGGCTATCATCGCGATGACCGTGAGCGGGGCGGAAGGCACGGCGCCCACCATGTCGATCACGAAGCGGAAGAGGATGCCCGCCAGCATGGCCGCCGTGATCGCGGCGGGCAGGCGGCGCATCAACCGGTCGAAAGTGCCCGATGCGCCGACCGCCAGCACCGCCAGGTTGGCGACGATATAGGCGCCCACGGCCGTCGCGAAATCGGTCTGCGGCAGCATCGTCACCAGCAGGGCCGATCCCGGCGCGGACCAGGCGATCACGATCGGCACGCGCCGCCGCCAGCTCAGCACGATGCCCAGCACGCCGCTGCCGATCGAGATCGCCCAGATCCACGAGGCGACGAGTTCCGGGCTCAGCCCCTGGGCCGCCTGGAACACGATCACCAGCGGCCCGGCATAGGAAATGGTGGTGGCGATAATCCCGGCGATGATCGCCGGGATCCACGATGTCTGCCGCGTCGTCATGATCATCCGTTCAGCCTGCGAGGGCGTAGTCCGGCCGGATGCGCTGTTGACGGCGGCTCACGATGTAGAGCGCCGTGGCCAGCACCGAGACGAGTCCGGGAACGGCGAAGGCGATGAAGTTGAGCATCATCGGCAATTGCGCCGCCAGCAGCAGGCCGCCCAGCATCGGCCCGACGATCGCGCCGATGCGGCCCATGCCCGAAGCCCAGCCAAGCCCGGTGGAGCGCACCGATAGCGAGTAGAACTCCGCGACACTGGCGTAGAGCAGGATCTGCGTACCCGTGGTCCCCGCACCCGCGATGAAGATCAGCAGATAGAGTACCGGCATCGCGCTGTTGAGGCCGAGCAGGGCGATGCAGAGCGCGCCGAGGGCGAAGTAGGCCATGACCACGCGGGGCAGTCCGAACCGGTCCGCCAGGCGGCCCCCGGCGATGGCGCCGAACATGCCGCCGAAATTGAGCGCGAGCAGGAACGAGAGGCTCGATCCCAGGCTGTACCCGGCGCTGCGCATCAGTTGCGGCAACCAGGAACCCAGCGCGTAGACCATCAGCAGGCAGCAGAAGAAGCACAGCCACATGGAAAGCGTGCCGAGCGTCCGGCCATGGCGGAACAGTTCCGATACCGAAGCGCGGTCTCCGGCGCTTTCCTGATAGACCAGCCTGCCGCCGGTCGCGACATCGGGCGAAAAACGCCGAAGGATGGCGCGTGCGCGGTCCTGCTCGCCCTTGCGGATTAGGAAGCCAGCGGATTCCGGCAGTCCGCGAAGGACCACCGGCAGCAGGACGAGCGGTACGGCAGCGGCGAAGAACATGACCTGCCAGCCGAACAGCGGCAGCAGCCAGATGCCGAGGCCCGCCGCGACCATGCCGCCGACGGCGTAGCCGCTGAACATCAGCGCCACGAGCGTGCTGCGCATCCGCTTCGGCGCATACTCATTGGTAAGCGCAACCGCATTGGGCATCAGCCCTCCGCAGCCGAGCCCCGCCACGAAGCGCAGCAGGCCGAACGTCATCGGCGTCGTAGCGAAGCCGTTGACGAAAGTGGCTGCGCTGAAAAGGGTGAAGCAAATGGCGATGCAGGTCTTGCGGCCGATACGGTCACCCAGCGGCCCGAACAGAAGAGCGCCGGACATCATGCCGAAAAGCGCCCAACTGGCCAGCGAGCCGGCCTGGGGCGCGGTAAGCTGCCAGTGCTCCATGAGTTGTGGCAGCACTACACCATAGATGAATACATCGTATCCATCGACGATGAGAAGTAGTGCGCAGGCGATGATTATCTTTAGATGAAATCTACTGAACCTGGCTTCGTCGACACAGCGACCCACGTCGATATTATGCATATCGATTCCCTCTCCCATACCACTTTGCGTGATTTCGAGGGAGCGTGATCGATTTGCAGCCGATCAACAAATACCGATTGAGTCAGCAATCGATACGCCATGGGTATGTGACCGCCGGTGCCCGAAGTTCGCGTGCCGCGAATTTTCAGACAAGCTCTCAGTCGGGGCGCGGTGTTCCGGATGCGGGTTTCCTGCTCCATCCGGCATAGGCATCCAGCGCTTCCTGCGGAGCGGTGACCCACCAGTTGTAGCCGTTGCGGCGTCCGATCGATATCTCGTTCACGTCATCGTGGATCGAGCGGTCCTTGTCTCCGAAGATCGGCAGGCCCGAGACCACATCGTAATTGCGCGACCAGAGCGGCCCCCCTCCCGCACGCGGGAACAGCTTGCGGCCGTCGTCGGTCTTTTCCCAGGCATGATCGCGGAGCGCCACCCGCCTGAGCCACGCGATGCCGCCCTCGATGGCGGCGCGCACGGCGGGGGAGGGCGAGGGCTGGTTCATCAGGAAGATCAGCACATCGGTGGTCTCGCCGCTCGCGACCGATCGCGGTTCGTAATTTCGGGCGGAGATCGGCTCCAGCGTCAGCGGATCGACCTGTTGCGGCCAGCCGAGCAACCTTCCGTCCCGGCGTACCTGCGCGGCAAGGATCACGTCGACCGCCTTGCCCACCGCCGCGCCGGCTCTTTGCCGCAGGGTGCCGGGGACGAAGCGATAGGCCGGCGTCTGCGCCACCTCCTGAAGCAGCATCGCCGCCTTGGCGACGGCATTGTCGTTGAAGGTGATGCCGTCGTGGAATCCGCCTTCCAGCGGCCAGATCTGCGGCCAGCCGCCGTTGGGATACTGCGCGGCAAGGAGGTATTCCACGCCCTTGACGATGCTCTCGCGGTAGCGGGCACCCTCGTTTCCGGGCAGGGCCTGCGACATGAGCGTCAGGAACCGCATCTCGGTGGTGGTGGCATCGTTGTCCAGCGTGCCGACGAACGTCCAGAAGCGGTCGTAAGGGGCATCGAAATTCGCCGGATCCTGCACCATCGTCTCGGCATCGTTGCCGTAACGCTGCCCGGGCAGGCGGGCCGGGCCGGCACGGTTCTGGTTCTTGCTCCAGCCTCCGGCGGGTGTCTGGAAGCTCACCATGGTATCGGCGATATGCCGGGCTTCGGCAGACCTGTACCATGCGGCGGGCCGGTCGATCGGCATGTTGTAGTGAGACGGGCCGACCGCCTGCGGAGGCGGCGGTGGAACCTGTCCCGGCTGGAGTTCGGCGGCCAGAGACTGGCGATCGACGCGCGCCTGGGCCTTGGAGCGGAGCAGGTAGGCAAGCCATACCGCCTGCTCGGCATCGGGAAGGGTGCCGATGCGGGCTTCCGTCAGAGTCAGCGCGGGCTGGTTGATGGCGATCACTTTGGCCGTGGCAGGCGAGAGGCCGTCGGCCAGCGCCGCAGCGGCCAGACAGAACGCAAACATGCGCGCGGATTTCATGATCTCTCTCCCGTGACCTGCGGATCGGCGTGGGCGCTTGGAAGCCTGAAACCGGGCCGGCCGTCAGGGAGCACCTCTTCGGAACAGTCTGCTATCATGTGGGAAATCGATCGAGAAGAGGGAAAATCGAAAGTCATCATATAACTTTTGTCATTTTCGCGCTACGTCATTGACACCGGTAACCTGTTCATGATGAGAGGGGGCAAAGGCACCGCTGCAAGGTGCCGTCATTCGGGAGCGGCATCATGATCCAGTCGTCGGCGAGCGGCGGTTTGGCGCGATCGAGCGGGATCAGGCTGGCAGTGCCGGGCCTGCTATCACTCTCCTGCCTGGTCGGGGCGCCGGTCTTTGCCGGCACGGCGGGGGTCTTTGCCGGCACGGCACCGGGGGCAACCGATCGGATCGATCGCCGGGCGCTGGTCCAGCGGCACAATCCGGTGCTTACGGCCATAGATCCGCATGCGCCGGTCATGCTGGGCAATGGCGCGATCGGCTTCACTGCCGACATCACCGGCCTCCAGACCTTCCCGGACCGATATTCGCCGCTGGCACCGCTGCTGACGATGGCGCAATGGGCATGGCACAGTTTTCCGGACAAGGCCGGCTACGCCGAGAAGGACGGTCTGGTGCAGGTGCCCGTGCCGGGACGCGGCGAGCAGCCCTATGCCTGGATGCGGTCCTGGGGCGATGCCGAAACCAACCCCGCGCTCAACTGGCTGCGCGCCAATCCCCATCGCATCTCGCTTGGCCGCGTGGCGATGACCATGGACGGCAAGGCACCGCGCTTCGAGGCCGTTTCCGGAACACGGCAGGTGCTGGACATGTGGTCCGGAACGCTGACAAGCCGCTTCGCCTATGAAGGGGTACCGGTCACGGTCGTCACACGGGTATTGCCGGGGCGCGATGCGATCTCGGTGGAAGTCACGTCCCCGCTCGCCGCTTCCGGGCGCCTTGGGCTGGCGGCGCGCTATCCCGCCGTAGATGCACGGATCAACCCCGACCCTTCCTCATGGAGCGACGATCGCGGCAGGACGCGGATTCTTGCCCAGGAACCGAGCCGCATCCGGTTGCAGCGCGATCTCGACGCCACCCGTTACTGGTCCACCGTGGAAAGCGACGGAATTCTTGCCTTCGACGGAAAGGCGACGGTCGGCGCGAAAGGGCAGGGCAGCGAGACCATCCGCCTGACCGTAAGCTACGATCGCACGGCCGCCTCGGCGCCGTTGCCGTCCGTCCAAGAGGGCGGCCGGGCCGTGGCCGATCACTGGCAGGCCTTTTGGACCCGGGGCGGAGCGGTGGACTTCAGCGGCAGCACCGATCCGCGCGCCGCCGAGCTGGAGCGCCGGGTCGTGCTCTCGCAATATCTCTCGGCGATCAACGGTGCCGGGGAACTGCCGCCGCAGGAGGAGGGATTGTTTTCCAACAGCTGGTTCGGCAAGTTCCACCTCGAAATGCACCCCTGGCACTCGGGCTGGCAGGCGATCTGGGGGCATCCAGAACTGCTCGAACGCAGCCTGCCCTGGTATGTCTCGCATCTGCCCAAAGCGCGGGAGGAGGCGGCCCGTCACAAGGTTCGCGGGGCCTGGTGGCCCAAGATGGTGGGGCCGGAGGGGCGCAACAGTCCCAGCCTGGTCTCTCCTTTCATCATGTGGCAGCAGCCGCATCCGATCCTGATGGCGGAACTGGTCTGGCGGGCCGGGAAAAGCCGCGCGGTACTCCAGCGTTACGGCGAACTGGTGGAGGCGACGGCCGATCTCCTGGCATCCTGGCCCACCGGGGAGAATGGCCGGATGAACCTGGGGCCGCCGCTGATTCCGGCGCAGGAGAACTACGATCCGCTGACGACCGCCAATCCCACTTTCGAGCTCGAATACTTCCGCTGGGCGCTTCAGACGGCGCAGGCATGGCGCGAGCGACAGGGGTATACGCGCAAGGCCGAGTGGGACGAGGCGATCGGGCGGCTTGCCCCGCCGCCGATGCGCGCTGGGCTTTACCTGCCGGCCGAGACCGTGCCTGACTTCTGGGAGGTGGCACGATCGGCGGCCTGCGGGGGCAATGCGGCAGCGGATCCCTGCAAGAACCGCGATCACCCATCCTTCCTGATGGCCTACGGTTTCATTCCCGGCGATCGCATCGATCGCGAAGCCATGCGGCGCACGCTCGCTGCGGTCGCCGCGAACTGGGACTTACGGCAGACCTGGGGCTGGGATTTCCCGATGCTGGCCATGGCCGCGGCGCGTCTGGGAGAGCCGGACAAGGCCATCGACTGGCTGTTCGCCGATCGCAAGAACAACCAGTGGGGGCCGACCGGCATGACGCCTCGGGTCCACCTTGATGCACATGCCGAGGATCTTGTGCCGGTTTCCGGCGGGGCAGGCGGGGTCGCGCTGGAAGATAATCCGGACGGTGCTGGCTATCGCCGGGCGGCGGAGACCTACTTCCCCTCGAACGGTGCGCTGCTCATGGCCGTGGGCCTGATGGCGGGCGGCTGGGACGGGTCGAAGGGGCATGCTCCGGGATTTCCGAAACAGGGCTGGAAGGTACGCGTCGAAGGACTGACGCCCGCGCCCTGATTGCTTGTTGGGAGATGACGATGACCTGGGAACGGCAGAGCCGACGCGGATTGCTGAAGGGGCTGGCAGCGGGAGGGCTGGCGGCTG
>NZ_JBJDRF010000098.1:0-8677 GCF_044987305.1 Novosphingobium sp. ZW T3_23 | reverse complement strand
CCTGCTGGAGCCGATCGGAAACATCCCGCCCGTCGAAGCCGAGCAACGCTACTACGCCATGCTGGACGACGTCCCACTGGCTGCCTAATTTAAGAAAACTGGCCTCCGGCAATCCCGGGGCGGTTCACGGCTTGGAAATGCAAAATCCTCCAAGGATCCACCTCTCAGTTCCAGCCATTTGAGCAGGCTGGCGCGAGCATCGGTCATCAGTTCAAACTGAACCGGTCTGCCGGTCTTTTGCTGTACAACCGTGGCCCGTGTTCGAATTTTCCGATCACAAACGATATCGCTGATCCTGATCTTTACCAAATCGCATCCGCGAAGCTTGCTATCGATGGCCAGGTCAAAGAGGGCACGGTCCCGGATCCGCCCATGCTGGTCGAGGAAGAAACGGATTGCCCATATCTGACGGGGCTTTAGGCCACCGACTCATTATGGCGCAGCCAAATGCGTATGGAGGCGAGCTGGGCTGAGGCTAGGAAGTTATCATCTCGCTTGTCGTAGCGCGTTGCGACCGCCCGGAACTGCTTGAGTTTGCTAAAGAAGCGTTCGACGAGATTGCGATACCGATAGAGGAATGCGCTGAAGACGGGGCGGCGCTTGCGGTTTGGCATGGGCTTGATGTTGGCCCAGACGCCGCGAGCAGCCATCTCGCCCCGGAGCGCGTCACTGTCGTAGGCGCGGTCCGCGAGCAGCACGTCACCATCACCCAGAGTGTCGAGCATGTCGGCAGCGCTACGGCCGTCGTGCGCCTGGCCAGCCGTGAGCTTGAGTGCGATCGGCAGGCCATTAGCATCGACCACCGCATGGATTTTGGTTGTCAGGCCTCCACGCGAACGGCCCATGCAACCGGATCCCCCTTTTTATCGCCATTGGCGCCATGTTGGTGAACCCGGATCGAGGAGCTATCGATCATCTGCACGTCGCCTTCGTAAGCCGCTGAGACCGCTTCCAATATCCGCGCCCAATGGCCTGCCCGGCGCCAGCGGTTGAAGCGGTTCACACATGTCGTATGCGGGCCGTACCGTCCAGGAATATCAGCCCAAGGGGCGCCCGTCCGCAGCCGCCAGAAAATACCGTTGAGTACCCGGCGGTCATCGACACGCGGCACCCCTCGCACCTTCGTCGGCAGCAGCGGCTCGATCACCGACCACTCGAAATCCGTCAAATCGAACCGCGCCATATCAATCTCCTTCTCGGAGAAGCAATCAGATCGCCGCCGATTTGGGAATCCTGTTTATGGGTATGTGACCTAGCGCTCGCTTCGCGCCAACCTTGCGCCCGGCGTTCCAAGATACCCGCTCACGAGCGGCGGGATCAAACTCTGATAATCCCATGACACATCTCCTATGGCCCTGACGGCCATAGGTAGAACGCTGCAGGAGAGGCCGACCCATTTTTGCCGTTCTGCCGCCAAATTTAACTCCCTAGAAGCGGAACTGCCGCTTTCCTTTTCCGTCCCGTCAAGAAGCCTTGACTGCCGAAGGGCAAGAATCTCATGGCTTTGGCAAACAGCCCTCAGGTGACATCATGCGGTGCAGGAGATATGTCGCGTTGATGAGATCGACGGGGGCTGCGTTGGACATATCTTTCGAGAGGATCAGCGGGGCGTTGGGATCGCTATTGCTGGTTTGGGCCTCGGTCGAGAAGGCTGTGCGCCACGAAATTGTTCGCGCTCACGGCCACCTTCCGTCAAGGGCGCATGGCATTGCCGCTGCGTTCCGAATCTGGGAGAGCTCGGTCATCGAATCTCAACCCGCCAACTCATTGGGGCCGCTACTCGCCGCGGCGTTACGCCACCAACTGCAAATGCCGCTCGATGTTCGAAATGGCCTATGCCACGGTCTGGTAGGCATTTCGGCGGCAAATGAAAATATGCAAGCCACGTTGCGGTGGGAAATGAATGACGAGAGGCATGCGATCTCCTGGGATGATCTGCAGGAGCAGTTGAGGTGGCTTTCAAGACTACCCCAGGCTGTCTCGGTTATCTCGAACCCGTCGCTGGAGAGGCCAGGGAACAGAGCCACAAACACCGCTGAAAACCGGGCGTGGTGGCGTTCGGAATTCTCACTCGATGTGCACGAACCATGAGGCTGCTGCCATTAATGCATGATGGGGAGAGCCGACCCTTATCGGTCATTCAGAGCCCGCTTTTCTGGTTTTTGATGCAGACGGTCGACTTCTCCGGCAGATGCCTACCAGCCTAAGCCGTTTGACAGCCGGAACGTGAACGCATCGTTTGCCCGCCCCGGCTCTTCCTCAGCGAAAGTCCTGTGTCAGTTGCCAGCAGCCGCTGCGCCAGGCGAACAGGTAGGCGGCCGGTTTTCCGATGTGGCGGACCACGGTCCAGCCGTCGCCTTCGTCGTCGTCGCGCAGTATGGCAGGCTGATAGGTGAACTTGAAACTGTCGTCCGGCAGGTCCTCGACCTTCACGTCCAGCGCCGTGTAGGGCTTGTTCGGGTCAGCCTGCCAACGGGCGACGGAGGAGGTGTCGGCGAATTGCCAATCCACGTGCGAGACGTTGAAGGACTGGTAGGCACTGGCCGGAAGGCTGCGGCCGGTTGCCTTCGCGGGCTGGCCAAATCCGCGCTGTTCGACTTTCGGCGCGGTGTACTTGGCGCGTACCGCCGGCGAGGCGATGAACGCGTCGAGGAACTGGTTGAATTCCTTTTGCGAACACCCGCTTTTCGCTTCGCCCATGGACTGGGCGATATCTTCCTGCGTTTCGGCGGAGGATGCCTGGGCGCTGCCGACAAGCGCGATGGCGAGTGCTGCGCTTGCAAGAGCTGAGCGTCGGCGGAAGTCGTCAGGTTTTGTCACGATAGATCCCTGTCTCATTGAGAAAATTCTTCGTCGCTCAGGACTTGCCCAAGGCGCGCCGGGCCTTGTCCGCAGCGATATAGCTTCCGACCAGCTCTACAAAGGCATCGACCTTCATCCCGCGCACTCCATAACCGCCGATGCGCAGTTCCCGCTTCTTGCGAAGAACCTTGGTGAACCTGCCTGCGCCGGTAACGCGCGGAAGCAGGGCACCTTCGGAAAGCACGAGGTCGAGCCCGAAACGATTGCCGTAGGTCACGGTCCATTCCTCGATCTCGCTCCAGGCAACGGCCTCGCTCAGTCGCGGCGTTGCCAGACGATCCGGGTAGAGGACAAGGAACGGCACCTTGGTGCTGCGCTTCACGAGCATGCCCGCAAGGAGCGTGGCGGCAGCGGCGACCAGGCAGGATCCGGTCAGGATCACGGCGGGCAGTCCAGCCAGCCCAAGCGGCATCTGGAAAATCCAGGCCGCTATGCCAGCCGTGGCAAGCAGCACGCTCGCGGTGAACTGGAAGCCCACCATGAGCCGGGTATCATTGTGCAAGGTTACCGCCTCCCCGGAAACGGCCGCGGCGGTTTCCTCGAGGAAGGCGCGGTGCTCGCCATGCGCGGTGTGCGCCTGCATGACGAAGTCGGCGCTCAATTCCCGGCAGAGACGGGACCAGTCCGCGACCAGCCGCTCGCCCGCGCAGCGGGAGGTGCCTTGCGGCGGGCGCAGCGCCTCTTCCAGCAAAGCCTCGTCGACGGCGACATCCAGGCGCCGAATGCGCTCCGAGGTAGGGGGATGGCTGTCGGTCGGGTGAGAGGTGGAATCCGCAAGATGATCGCGCACATCCGGCCAGCCGCGCTGCTCCATTTGCGCGACCATGACGCCGACCAGATCGGCTTCCGCCCGGTCCGGGTTCTCGAACGCTTCCGACAGCACCATCCTGACCGGCGGCGCGACAATGGTGGTTCGCACGAGCGCCGATGCGGCATGGCGGCGTCCTTCGGTGCCCGCTCCCAGCCGATCCGCCTCGAACTCGCGCAACCTGCTCCAGTGCTGCACGCCATGGTCGAAGCGCTGCATCGCATGAACCGCGTAGAGCAGCGGACCGCGCAGCAGGATCATGTTGCCGGCCTCCATTGCGATGGTGGCAAGCGTGCGCTGCATCCCTGCGTAGAGCGGTGCGAAAAGCTGGCTGTAGCGCGTATCGTCGCCAGTGAAGTGGCTGAGTTCATGACCCACGATCGCCGCAGTCTCGCCCTCGTTCAGGAAAGCCAGATAGGGTGCGGGCAGATAGAGCGTGCGGCCGGAGACCCGGCTTTCCCCCGGCGACAGGCGCAAGGTCTGCTCGGTGACGAAGAAACCGCCTTCCATGCCGACGATCACCGCGTCGGGCGAGACGGCCTGCTGACGATCGGCTATTTCACGCACGAAGCGCCACAGGGCCGGGGCGTCCCGGTCGGTCAGAAGGCGGCCGTGCACCGTACCTTCCTCCGGCGCATAGAGCGCACCGATCTTCATGAACGAACGCACGGCGGACCAGGCCACCATAACGGCACCGCCGCCGAGAACCACCGCCGCGATCGTCAGCTTGATGTCGCCCTTCGTGAGGTGCACCGACGATATCAGACCGATGGCCTCGAAGGCGGCACTGGCCGTGATAGCCAGCGACAGGCCGACGACCATCGTTCCCAGGATGACCGGTAGGGCGCGCTGGAGCGCGGCGAAACTGGCAACCAGAGTGTCGCGCGATGCTCTCGCCCGCCGCGCCGCGATCTCGGCGAACGCCAGGCCGCCCACGCCGCCCGCAAGGGCAAGAAGGCCGCCGACGATGGCCGCAAGTGCCAGAAAGGGCTGTAATCGGGCTAGGAACAGCCCCCGCTGCGCTGCAGGTTGCATCTCCTCCAGCATGTTCGCCGCCAGTCCAGGCGCGTAGCGGACCTCGTCTCCCAGATCGACGGACGCATACTTGTCGCTTGCCGCCAATGCGCGCAGCTCGGCGACCTTTGGGGGGAGTTCCGCCGACATCCCTTCGAAATAGGCGATAGCCTCGCCCGCCCGTGAATGCTCCCAGTATCCAAGCGCAAGAAGAAGTATGGGAGCAACTATCAAGGCGGCCAGCAATTCGAACCTTTGCCGACTAAGCACCATCTTAAATACCTCAAAAATCATAATCTTAGGTGGAATGCGCCTAGAAGAATCGAATCTTTTGGCAAGGAGCGGATACGCCGAAGCGTTACCAGACAGCGTTTAAACGTTTACGAGATTGTTTCGCTTTCTCCGGAGCGGGTGCTGTTGTGTCTCTGTGACCGAAAGCGATCAGACATTCCGACCCTTGTCAGCCGTTCATCGTGGCTGATCTCTCGGTGAACGAATCACCGCTTCGGAGGCGCACATAGGAGGCGCAGAACGGCAGCTCTGTCGGCGCGAGCCGCCGTTCCGCTTTCGGTGGGCAATTCGGCTTCGGTGAATGGCTACAATCGGGTGGAAACCGGACATCAGTTTAAGCGGAACAGACGCCGAAGCCGTCCCCTCCAAGACGATTGATCGACTACGCGATGCTCCACGCCTCCGAGGCGGGCGGACGTTTGACCCGCAAATAAGATGCTCAGCATATCTTTGCTCAGCCCGTCAGGGATTGCCACAATTGCCGAAGCAGAATCTTGACGCTGGCCGTCGATGAACACTTCAATGGTTCCCGCACTTGCCCATACGACAATGTGATCCGATGCCCATTCGATGTTACCGACACCACACTCTCCGACGTCGCTTGATGCCTTCAAGGCAACAGTCGATTCAACCGGAATCATGAACTCTTCAGCCCATGGCTCAAGCCAGACGAGGAGTTCATCCGGTCCAGGGTTGGAAAGGCTCCAGTCACAATCAGCTATCATCATCGGTGGAGCATTTCAGAAGACCTGCATGTCAGCAACGGTGGATTTCAGACTGGCGGTTTTTGACAGCGGAGAGCATGAAAGCTGCCGCTGAAACGAGGAGTAGCCCGTGGCTATCGACAAAATCGCGCTGTTCGAAACCACGAAGGCCCTTTGGCCAGAAACTGTGAATGTGTCTGACAATCCAAGTGCCACTTACGAGATATACAGAGCCAATGAGCAGGCGTTTCCGCAAGACGACGACTGGCGGCAACTCGGCCTTTGGGCCTTTCATCAGGCACTACAAGATCATGAACGGCGTGCGGTGGCGAAGGGCTTGCCACTGCGGCCCGGCGAGATCGCCTTTGATGAATTCGATACGTGGATGCGGACAAACCTGAACGGCGATGACTGCTGGTTGGACGAGCAAGCGGAATATGAACGTAGCTGATCCTGCCATTGCACTGCTGCTTCGCTGAACAATCGTCCGCAATCGGGAAGTGTGGTGGCAACTGGGAACGGCGAGGATGTCGGCGGCTCCCGTCGGCCCGACCGGCCGCGAGCGAACGGCAGCATTTCAGGATTTTAACCTGAAACCTGCCTGTTCGGACACGCCGACAAACCGGTCGTTCCCGGCGCCGGATCGACTCCCTGAAGCTTGCCGTTGGTTCATTTGCGCCTCGCCGACAACGAATGGCCGGATTCAGGGCTGTCGATCGAGGGCGAGAATAGCCCGTTTGTCTGGGCAACCAGTCATACAGGATTTTCCTGCCTGGGCTCAGGTTTCTTCCTGATTGGCCCCCATCGTCCCAAGGCCCACCATTTAGGAGAAGTCCGACCGGAGAGCACCATGCCCAGCGAGAAGCCGAACGTCCTGTTTATCATGGCCGACGACATCGGTTGGTTCAACGTCAGCGCCTACAACCTCGGGGTCATGGGCTACCGCACCCCCAACATCGACCGCATTGCCCGAGAAGGCGTGCTGTTTACCGATTTCTACGGCCAGCAAAGCTGCACGGCAGGGCGTGCGGCGTTCATTACCGGGCAGTCACCAATCCGCACCGGCCTGACCAAGGTCGGCATGCCAGGTGCCACGCTGGGTCTCGGTGCCGAGGACCCCTCGGTCGGCGATTTCATGAAGCACTTCGGCTATGCGACCGGGCAGTTCGGCAAGAACCATCTAGGCGACCGCAACGAACACCTGCCCACGGTCCACGGCTTCGACGAGTTCTTCGGCAACCTCTATCACCTCAATGCCGAAGAGGAGCCCTATTACGAGAATTACCCAAAGAGCCCGGAGTTTCAGGAGAAGTTCGGGCCACGCGGCGTGCTGAAGTGCAAGGCGAGCGATACCGACGACATGACGGTGGATCCCCATTTCGGGAAAGTCGGCAAGCAGGTTATCGAGAATACCGGTCCGCTGCCCAAGGAGCGGATGGAGACGGTCGACGAGGAGTTCCTTGCCTCTGCGCTGGACTTCATCGAGCGTAAGACCGGCGATGGCCAACCGTGGTTCTGCTATTTCAATCCGACGCGGATGCACGTCTTCACCCACCTCAAGCCCGAGTCCCAAGGCAAAACAGGTCTGGGCCTCTATCCAGACGGGATGGTCGAACTTGACGGCTACGTGGGCCAGCTGCTGGACAAGCTCGATGCACTGGGGGTGGCAGACGACACGATCGTGGTCTTCACCACCGACAACGGCGCCGAGGTTCTGTCCTGGCCCGATGGCGGCGCTACGCCCTTCCGGGGCGAGAAAGACACCAACTGGGAAGGCGGTTGGCGCGTGCCATGTGTGATGCGGTGGCCCGGCGTGATCGAGGCCGGGCAGATCATCAACGACATCGCCTCGTTGCAGGACTTCATCCCCACCTTCGCAGCTGCGAACGGCGAGCCGGACCTCGTCGAAAAGGTGAAGCAGGGCTACGCGATGGGCGGGCAGACCTACAAGGTCCATCTCGACGGCTTCAACCTATTGCCCTTCCTGAAGGGCGACGAAGACAAGTCACCCCGCGAGGGTTTCCTCTACTGGAGCGACGACGGCGAATGCTTGGCCGTCCGTATCGGCCGGTTCAAGGTGACGTTCGCCGAGCAACGACATAACGGCGTCGATGCCTGGCGTGAGCCTTTCGCCAAGATGCGGTTGCCGAAATTCTACGACCTGCGGGCAGACCCGTTTGAGCGCGGCGAGGAGAGCTTCAAGTACAACGACTGGTTCGTCCAGCAGAACCACCTGCTATACAGCGCTCCGCCGTTGCTCGGGAAGTGGTTGAGCAGCTTTAAAGAGTTTCCGCCCCGAGCGAAAGCCGCCAGCTTCTCGATCGATCAGGTGGTCGAAAGCATGATGCCGAAGAGTTAAGGAAATCGCCGCTTCCTTGGATTTTGCCGATCTGCCCCAAGCCCGGATCGACCGAATGTCTGGAGACGCAAGCAATGTCAGAAATGACCGCTATGGGGCGTGTCCGGTCAGGCAGCTTTCGGGTTAAAATCGTGCAATCTTGCAATTCCGGTTTCGGTAGCGCGGCTGCGCGCCGCCTATGACCGGGATGGGTGGTTAGTGCTCATTCTGCTTTCGAATGGAAGCTGTAGAAAGCAGCCGCTTCATATGGCAGATCGGCATCATGAGCGAAGTCCCAGCATGGCCTGCCAAATTGACGCGGGAACAACAAAGGTCTGTAAAACTACGCGCCAAGGAATTTGATGCTGCCCTTAAAAGCACGGCACGCGCTGCTGGCTGGCGGTTCGCTCGCGGGGAAGTGTTTCAACAGACAGGTGATTGGTTCGTGAACGTGATGCCCTCCCTACTTTGGGAGCGGGGCGCATCCGCCAGAATGATCGTGAAGCCGATGGCCTTGGACGCGCTGTTCTGGGTGTCAAACGACGCCGGGAATTGGGCCGGGGGCGACACGTAAAACTGGGCCCCCCTTTCATACTCAGACGGTAACGGAATCGATCGGCGGAGTGGCCTTCTGCAGAAGGCCACTCCGCCGCTTTTCGC
>NZ_JBJDRF010000097.1:0-8771 GCF_044987305.1 Novosphingobium sp. ZW T3_23 | reverse complement strand
AACCGCGCAGGCGCTCGTCTCTGCCTTGGTAAAGGCCCATGGCGAAGGGCGCCTGGAAGAGCGACTGTCCTTCCTTGCCAAACCTAAGCTGCTGATCGTTGATGAGCTTGGCTATCTGCCCTTCGACGCAAACGCTGCGCACCTGTTCTTCCAGCTGGTATCTCGCCGCTACGAGCGAGGCGCCATGCTGATCACGTCGAACCGCAGCGTGGGAGAATGGGGAACGGTCTTTGGCGACCCCGTCGTCGCTACCGCCATTCTAGACCGTCTACTGCACCACAGCCACGTCATCACCATCCGCGGCGACAGCTATAGATTGCGCGAAAAGCGGCGGAGTGGCCTTCTGCAGAAGGCCACTCCGCCGATCGATTCCGTTACCGTCTGAGTATGAAAGGGGGGCCCAGTTTTACGTGTCGCCCCCGGCCCAATTCCCGGCGTCGTTTGACAGCCCGAGCGCCATGGATGAGCAAAGTGCGCAAGTACGTGTTGCCACGCTTGGAGATGCCGAGCAGCCTGGGCTTGCCGCCGGTAGTATGTTGCCTGGGTACCAAGCCGAGCCAAGCGCCCAGATCTCGTGCTTTGGCAAAGCTGCTGGCATCGCCCACGGCTGCAATCAAAGCGGTTGCGTTCAACACGCCGATGCCGGGGATGGACGTGAGCCGCCGGGCAGCTACATCATTGCGTGCAAGTTCGATAAACTCGCCGTTCAATGCCTCGATCTTGGTATCAAGCTCGCGCCATTCTGCGCGCAGTTCACCTACCAATTGCCTCAAGCGTGGTGACAGGTTCTTATCCTCAGCGGCCAGCATGGCATCAATGCCGAGCTCCAGCTTGCGCCGCCCAGCCGGGAAAATGGTCCCTCGCTCCAACAGGATCGCCCGCAGTTGGTTGATCAGGCTTCTGCGCTCGGCCACCAGGCGAGACCGGACGCGGTGGAGGGTCTGGATGTCCAACTGCTCTTGGGTCTTGAGTCCGACGAATCGCATCGTCGGGCGCGAGGCGGCCTCGGCGATCCCCTCCGCATCACGATCATCGTTCTTCTGCGCTTTGACATACGGGCGCACGTACTCCGGCGACATCAGTCTGATTTCGTGCCCCTGTGCGGCAAAAAGGCGGCCAAGGTTGTGGGCCCCGCAGCACGCCTCCATTGCAATCACGCAAGCCGGAAGCTTAGTCACGTAATCGATAAGTGTCTGTCGGCGCATCGACCTGCGCACGATGACAGCGCCTGCTGCATCGAGGCCCACGACACTGCAGGCATTCTTGCCCAAATCAACGCCAAGGATCACAATAGACATCGGTCCGCTCCTTTCCTTTTCAAGCACCGGCATCATACCTGATGCCGGGGAAAAGGGGCGGGCCATCCCATAAAGACTGGCCATGCAATCGAGCAGGAACGTCCCGACGTCCTGAAGCAGCGGCATGATTGGTTCGACGGGCAGGTGGACCTCGAGCCGGAACGCCTGGTCTTCATCGATGAAACCTGGACCGCCACCAACATGACCCGCAGCCATGGCCGCTGCGCCAAAGGCGAACGGCTGCGGATGGGTTTCCCTCACGGATACCGCAAGACCACCACGCTGGTCGCGGCTCTACGCATGACCGGCATGGTCGCGCCGATGGTACTGGACGGTCCCATCAACGGCGATTGGTTCGAGGCCTACGTGGCCCAGGTTCTTGTGCCCGAACTGCGGCCCGGTGACGTCGTCATAATGGACAATCTGTCGAGCCATAAGCGCCCGGCAGTTCGCGACCGGATCGAAGCGGCAGGCGCTACACTGCGCTTCCTTCCGCCCTACAGCCCAGACTTCAATCCGATCGAAAAAGCCTTCTCTCGCCTCAAGGCTTTGCTCCGGAAAATCGGCGAGCGAACGGTTAGCGGCCTGTGGAGCCTCATCGGCAAGCTCGTCGACATCTTTCAACCCGCCGAATGCGCCAATTACTTCAGCTCTTGCGGATATGATCCAGACTGATCGAAATCCGCTCTAAAACACCACCCTTGCGCGCCTCATTAGCTTCACAGGCAAGACAGGCTCAATTATAATGTCAGATATGCCTAACAAAAGAACGCTATGTCCCAGATATGAGCTTCAGAGCCCTAACGCTTTGCCTGCCTCGTCGTGGACAAAGGCTGGCTCATAATGTTTGGCCAGCGCGCCGGTCACGCCTATCGCGCGAAGAGGCTGGGCTACCATCATAAAGCGAATGCTGACTAACGCCGAGCCACCCGGAGGCTTCCGCTATCGGATACCCAAGTTCGGTGATCTGGGCCACCGCGTCACGCTTGAACTCATCGCTGTAATTCGGCTTTCCCATCATCGTCTCCTGTCCTCATAGTTAGGGTAGAAGGCGTCCCGAAATCTTGGGCGCTACTCAATCAGCGCGATGCCGAGGCCCACGGTCGTCAGTTCGGCCTGCCCTCTCGTCAACATCTCAGAGCCAGCGGAAGGCGACGCCGTAGCGTTGGGATGTACGCTATCTCGTTTTCGGATCTGCGAAGATACCCTTCGGAACTATCGAACTTCACAGCCGCACCTTGGGCAGTGTCCACGAACTCCCGGACCTGCCGCGTCACGCCTCCTTCTCAAGTATCCGCCGAGTTGCGAGCCGCCATCGTGCAGGAGTAATACCACGCCGCTTCACGAAGGCCCGAGTAAAGTGGCTTTGATCGGAAAATCCACATTCGATCGAGATTTCGGCAAGCGAAAGAGCCGTGTTGTCGATGAGCATGCAGGCTTGAGCAATGCGTTGATCGAGAAACCATCCATAGGGCGCAACTCCAACAGTGTCCGCGAAAGCCTTAATGAAATACGTAGGAGAGAGCCCGCAGGCTGCAGCGATGTCGGCTATCGCCACCTGATCCGAAAGTCGCGCGCGCAACATCGTCGTTGCCGTGTTCACCTGCCAAGTTGCCAAAGTTCGACGGCGGTGAGCCGACTGAGGCGGCGGCCGCGGAGCGTCACTCAACAACGCCCCGGCCGCACGACCTCGTTGGCCCGCATTCATACGTTCCCCGTCGCCATCGCGACCTCCAGTGGGCTGCGAGGATCCAGGCAGCCTATGTCAGGTGATTGCCGGATTCTCTTTGACCACCACCGACTCCGCGCCGGCCATCTGGCGTACGCGATTGAGGGAGGAAGCCCTGTTGTTCCCAATCCGAAGACACCTGCCGACGAAGACACACGCCCTCACTCACGAAAAAAATTTTGTTTGCTACGATCCGCTCGGCGCGTTGGCACTTTCTGAAGTCTCTCGATTCAGCGCAAAATAGGGCGCGAATTTCAACAGCCAGCGCCGTCGATAAACCGCCACCTCGACACGAGAGCCTTCAATGACGCTCACCGTTGTGCCCGGGATCGCACGCTGGTGCAGCGGCGATGCCTATCCGAGGCAACCGAAGCAGCGAGCTGGTCGAAAGCTCTCTCTTCCTCTGCCCAGCCAGAACATCGCAAACCCGTCCCGCGTTAATCTGGTGCAGGCGTCTTTCGTCAGCTGGATCATGCCATGAGGTCCTAGGCGATGTTTGCATCGGCGCGGCAGCCCCTCTTCCATTTTAACGGATAAGTCGGCAACAAGAACGACATGCTGCGCACACTCTATCCGCCTATCGAACCCTATGCCTCTGGATTGCTCGACACCGGCGAAGGCCACAGCATCTACTATGAGCGGTGCGGCACGCCCGGCGCAAAGCCTGCGGTCTTCGTGCACGGCGGCCCCGGCGGCGGGATTTCGCCGGCGCATCGCGGGCTGTTCGATCCGGAGCTCTACGACGTGCTTCTTTTCGACCAGCGAGGCTGCGGCCGGTCGACGCCGCACGCATCGCTTGATGCCAACACGACCTGGCATCTCGTTGCAGACATCGAACGCCTGCGAGAACTCGCAGGCGCCGACCAGTGGCTCGTGTTCGGCGGTTCCTGGGGCTCGACGCTTTCCCTTGCCTACGCGCAAACGCATCCGGAGCGAGTGAGCGAACTGGTCCTGCGGGGCATCTACATGTGCTCCCGGCCGGAACTCGACTGGTTTTACCAGTTCGGCGTCTCGCAACTGTTCCCCGATAAGTACGAGCGCCTCGTGGCGCCAATCCCCGAGGCCGAGCGAGGCGACATCCTGCGCGCCTACCACCGGCGCCTGACAACGGGCTCAACCGAAAAGCAGATCGAGGCCGCACGGGCGTGGAGCCTATTCGAAGGGGAAGTCATTACCCTCCTACCCGACGCTGCTACCACGCAGCAGCACGACGACGGTCATTTCGCGCTCGCCTTCGCGCGACTGGAAACCCACTATTTCGTGAATGACTGTTGGCTCGAGCCCGATCAGCTCCTGCGCGGCGCAGACAGGCTTCGTTCTATTCCAGGGACGATCGTGCATGGCCGCTACGACATGCCCTGCCCCGCCCACTACGCATGGGCGCTTCACAAGGTCTGGCCCGAAGCCCAGTTCCATCTGATCGAAGGTGCAGGTCATGCCTATTCCGAACCGGGCATTCTGGACCGCCTGATCCGCACCACGGATCTGTACGCGAACAAGGCCGAGATCTGACGCCTGGTTTCCCGTCATCGAGTGAGCTGTTTTTTCGGAACCCGCGCGAAGGACGCTTTTCGCTGGTTCCGTGTCTAACCCCACTGCCAGGTCGCTGCTAGCGCGGCGCTCCAGAGTCGCGACGTGGCACCGATCGCGATAGTGGTGCCAGCCGGTCCGTCATCGCTCATTCCGCCCTGTCGAAAAGACTGGGCGGCTCTCGGGAAAGCCGTAGGAACCGAAGCCCTCCAGCTGGCGAAACGCCCGCTTGGCAATGTCCTGCGGATAACCGCGGCCGACCATCCCCTCGATAAGTTCTCCGAGAAATGGGACACGCCGCCCGCCATCTTGAATGTCGCCATCGCGCGGCGCAGCTGGTCGGCTTCTGCGGCGTGAAACCGTGGCACCCAGAATTACTTTTCGCCCAGCACCGCTAATCGGTCCACGGCCCCGGTTGTCAAAAGGAACCCTTAGAGCCGCACAGGCCGGCTGCGCAGGGGAAGCGCCCAGCCGGCAGCGACGCCGCAGCTCTCCTTTCCTCCCTTTCCTCCCTTTCCTCCCTTTCCTCCCTTTCCTCTTTTTCCTCCCTTTCCTCCCTTTCCTCCCTTTCCTCCCTTTCCTCCCATCCCTCCCCTGCCGTTCCCTCTCAACGCCTTCCAAATCACTCTCTCCCCGCGCCGCCCTGAAATCCTCGACGAGCCCGAGCTAACTAGAGAAGCAAAGGCTTCTGCTTCGCATCCGACCGAACATGGTAGCCAGTCGAACGCCGATACCGTAAACCAGAGCGGTCCCGATCCTTTCGCCTCGGATCAACTCACCGAACCCTCTCAGTGCGGCCAGGCTGGGCGAGGTGGGCTGGGCGAGCTCGGTCAGCGAGGGCGAGGGCGATCCCGGCCCAGAACCCGCCTCAGATGCTTCTCCGCTCTGGCGAGGTCCTTCTGAACAGAGCGCGGGTGCATTCCGAACTTCGAGGCGATTTCCGCGAGCGACATCTCGTCTCTCCAGCGTGCCAGGAATACGCCCTTATGTCTCTCCGGCAGAGCATCGAGCCCGGCCCACATGCGGCTCTCCTCGTCGCGGTCGAGTGCCACGATTTCCGGATCCGGCGCACTGTCGGGAAGATCGAGGAACACGATGTCGGGAACTGCGATCTGGCGCGCCGCCTTGCGTCTGGCGTTGCTCGCGAGATTGAGGGCCATCCGGAACAGGTAGGAACGAGGCGTCCGAATATTCCACAAGGGTCCGCCGGTTTCCAGCCGGAGCCAGGCCTCATCGAGCGCCTCGCCGGCCTCGTCGCTCGACGAAAGCCGAAGTGCAAGCCTGTCGCGCAGAACCGAATACTCGGAATTCAGGACGGCCAGGAGACGACCGTTGGAAGGCGCATCGTCGCCCTTCCCTGCATGCATGTCGCCAACCGCTCGGCGCTGCCCCCGAAAGATTGGAAGCTTCGTCATTCCTCCAAGCTGAAGATCGCGTTGCCACCAGTCAGGACAAGAGGATCGAACTTATGATCAGGCCTTCCAGAATATAGATCAACCGCCATAACCACATCCTCGGACAACTACTGAATCTATGTTATTGTATAACGCATCATATCGTTCGCCATATTTCAGTAACGGCCCGCATACATCATCATTGTTAAATTTCTGAAAGCCCATCCCGGACGATCCGGGCCGTACGGAATGGGCAGCTGCTTGCCGGAAGGCGCGCGGCAAAAGAGAATTCATATGCCATCAGGGCTACAACCCGGCGATGGCTGAGACACCTCGAATTCTTAGCGGAAGAGACGTTGTCTCAGCTGCCGTTGTCCAAAGCAGGATCGTCGGGCGCACTAAAGACCATGGCGCCCCGCCAGCGGCAATATCATCATTATGCCCTTCGCATTGCCAAGAGCATAACCGGGTCGGACTGACTACGAAGTGATCTGGGTCTTCAAAATGAGCTACACCACAACGCGTCAGCATGTCAGAAGGAAATGCAAAGGAATTACATTCTAAATACCAGCTGGTAATTCTGGCGTAACTTGTTAAGTTAACGCATTGAGGCGTGGCTGCAATCGCAGTTCGCCGATGCAACATGTGTCAGCGCAATGATGGGTACCTCTTCAGGGAGTTTTCCGCGTTGCAATCTATTTTTATGCCCATAGCGCCGCGGAAACGCGGAACGGCGGGTTTTCAACCTGCGGAAAGTTCCGCGTGGTTCGAGCCGGGCAATCGGCTGTCGACAGGACTATGTAGCAGCAGGAGATCGACCCCGATCGGCTCCTTGATCAAAGCATCCTTGATCGGCGCCCTGATCCCTTTGGCAGGATGCATGAGCCTGCCTGCAGTACGCACGGCGGAATGCGGCTTCGCCCCTGGTCCCGCCGTCACCTTCTCTCTCGACGGCAAGACCGCCCATGCCCGGATCGACGTGCTAACCTACAATATCGAGGGGCTTCCCTGGCCCGCGCGCCGCAATCGTGCGCCCCTCCTGAGAGAAATCGCCCAGCGCTTGGCTGCTTTTCGCGCAGGGGGAAGCGGACCCCAGATTATCGTTTTTCAAGAGGTCTTCAGCAACGCTGCCTCGCGGGCGGTGGTCAGTTCCGGATATCAAAGCCTTACGGCCGGCCCTCGCGCGGGATCTCGGCAGGATCCGAACACCGAAGGCCCGCTGCCCGGACGCCGTCGCATCATGAGAGGGGAAATTCGGTCGAATTTCCTGTCCAGCGGACTGGTAACGGCAACGGACTGGCCGATAATCTCTACCAGCTATCGGCCATTCGCCCGGGGAAGTTGCGCAGGCTTCGACTGCTTGTCGAACAAGGGCGTTCTCTATGCGGAGATTGCAATCCCCGGCGTGCCCGGCACCATCGATGTTTTCAACACGCACATGCAGGCGCGTCGCGCATCACGCGTATCGGAGGAGCGCCATGCCCCGGCGCACCACCGGCAAACCGTCGAGCTTTCGCAGTTCGTCGATTCCACCGGAGATCCCGATCGCCCGACGATCGTCGCCGGTGATTTCAACATGCGCAATTCCGATATCCGCTGGGACCACTTCAAACGAAAGGTCAGAATGGACAATGTCCATCGATTTTGCGCGGACCCCACCGAGGAATGCGAAGTTCTTCAGGATTGGGAGCATCCCGATCAATGGCGCCGAGTTCAGGACAAGCACTTTTTCGCCCCCGGCCAAGTTGTAAAGATCCGGCCGGTGCGCGCCGAAGGGATGTTCGACGATGGGCCAAGCGGCCCGGTGCTGTCCGATCACGAGGGATTCCGCGTGATCTATGAACTGAGTTGGCCGGCGGATGCACAGGCAGTTGGCCTAGACTGCCCCGCTCGGACTGCCACGGTAGGAACGCCCACGCCCTGAGATTTGAAAGTCACGCTACTTCTGGAGAATGGCAATGCGTGCAATCCTTTCTATCACCTGCTCGGCAGTGCTGTTGACCGCGGACGTCGCGATCAGCCAGGAGCCGGAACAGGCGCCAGTTACGTTGCAGAACGAGCGCGCGCAGCCAACGGCGCAAAACCAGGGCGGGCTTGAAGTCATGCTTCACCGCGACGCGCGCTTCGGCGGCCCATTCCAGTCGATCACAGGCCCGCGCACGGATTTGAACCTCGGGTGGGAGGTGCGCTCCATCCGCGTTCGCAGCGGAGAGTGGCAGATCTGCACGGGTCGGAATTATACAGGTCGTTGCACGACCATCGACCGCGACCAGCCGACGCTCAGCCAGCAATTTCGCGATGTGGTATCCGTGCGCCCGACCGGGGGGTGGGGAACAGGCGTTGGCCAATCGCTACGCGGTGCTGCTTCTGAGTTCTTTCCAGCACCTCGCCGAAACGGGGAACGCATTGAATGTCGCGCCGGAGCCAATTGCGCCCGCCAGGAAGCAAACCAGTTCTGTCGCTCATTGGGATGGCTGGTCTCGCGTACCCAGGGAACGGAAACCGTAGGTGGAAAAACTTATGTCACAGATGTCCTCTGCGCTCGCGCGCTCTTGTAGACTGATCGAACGACGATTGCTTCGACGGGGCCGTGACACATGTTGCTGGCGAATGTGGCTAGGGTGAAGCCTCGTGCAAGCTTGGCGACGCAAGGTATGTCGCGAGAACAACGGGCCGGGCGGCGCGCGGCCACACTAGGCCACCGACTCATTATGCCGCAACCAGATGCGGATGGATGCGAGTTGGACTGAGGCAAGGAAGTTGTCGTCGCGTTTGTCGTAGCGGGTAGCTACGGCTCGAAACTGCTTGAGTTTGCTGAAG
>NZ_JBJDRF010000096.1:0-8791 GCF_044987305.1 Novosphingobium sp. ZW T3_23 | reverse complement strand
CTTCAGCAAACTCAAACAGTTCCGCGCAGTCGCCACCCGCTATGACAAGCGAGACGAGAACTTCCTCGCCTCAGTCCAACTCGCATCCATCCGAATTTGGCTGCGACATAATGAGTCGGTCGCCTAGACCGGTGTCGCCGGTTCATCGAGACTGGTCGCATGGCCATGTACTCGTCGATCCGCTGAACCCGCCAATCGGCCGAACATCGGCTTCAAAGCTCGCCTCTATAGAGATACAGGAACCGCGCTCATTAAAGTCTGCCGAAACTTGTTGCATTTGTGAAACTGGATTCATAACTTGATGCAAACCGCGTAACATCAAGTACCTGGAACCGAACTTGCCCAAAAAGGCCTCTAGCCCCGCTGTTCCTGCCAAAGGTGCGGAGCACAAAACGCCTGCCATGGGCGATCGCTACCTTGCTTTGCTGGAACAGCAAATCGAGAATGGATCAGGTCGAAGCGCCCGCACGAGGGCAAAGCTGCTTCGCGCAGCCTTCGAGATACTGGCCAACGACGGTATCTCGGCCCTCACGATCGCTGCGGTGACGAAGGGCGCAGGGATCGCCGTGGGCACCTTCTACCTGCATTATCCAACCACCACGGATCTGATGCTTGAGGTGTTCGGGGGGTTTGCCGAGCACGACATCAAGCCGGCGCTTCCCACCAGTCGCAAGGGTAGCGGCCTTTTCACCGAAATGAAGGCCGAATTCCTCGAGATCGTGGCTGCATTCAGGCGTCGCCGCATATTCTTCCGGGCAATGTTTGCGTTCCGGCGACAGGAAGAACGAGCGAACGATATGTGGCTCCGGCACTCGGCGCGCTGGGCTGCAGAGCTTTCGGCGGCGGCGATGAGCGCGAGCCGCACGCCTGATGGTTTTCCCGAGTTCGTAGGGCACGCGGCAACGGCCTTTGCAGACGAGATCATGGCCCGCATCTACATAGACAACCTGTTCGGCGCCGCTTTCGCCGAAAACGAGGCAAACGATGAAAGGGTGGCCGAACTATTGGCCTTCAGCCGCCAGAGGCTCCTCTACGGCGTCGACCCCGATCCGTCGCTTATGACCATCCAGGGCATCGCCGGATTGAGCCCAGCCATCACTTAAGGCGGCGGGCGAACCGCTCCCGTGCAAGTCTTTCGAAAGACTACCAATGACACGCCCTCTACTTGGCACTCCCGCCAGATGCATCCTGGCGGCCCTCGCGCTTTACGGCATGGGGCAAGCCCCGCGAGCCATGCTGCGCCCGAAAAAACGCTTCGACTGGAGCGCGTCGTCATGCTGATGCGGCATGGCGTACGTTCCCCCACCGAGAGCACGCCGGCGTCGAGCGCCTACAACGATCGCCCTGGCCGACTTGGCCCGTATCTCCGGGCCGGCTTACGCCGCGCGGCGCGCAGGGCGCCGCCTTGCTGGGGCGGCAGGACCGCTCATACTTCAACAAGACCGGCGTCTTGTCTCCGCAAGTCTGCCCAACGCCCGGCGCAGTCGTTGCTTTAGCAAGCAGCGCCCCGCGAGCGATCGATACAGCGAAAGCGTGGGTCGACGCAGCTTTTCCGGGATGCGGCATTGCCGTCGCCCATCCGCATAGCGACCGGGAAGACGCACTCTTTCATCCCTTGAGCAATCCCAAAGCGGATTTCGATGGCCACGCCGCGTGGCTTGAGGCGATGCGCGCTCTCCCTCAGGGCGGGATGGCGGGATTGAAGGCCCGGCACAGCGCCGAGATCCGGCTTCTTGCAGCTGTCCTCGGCTGCTCCCTGCCCGATTGCGATCTGGCAGGAGAGCTGGCATCGGTGCTGGAGAAACCGCATGATCGCCCCAATCTGACCGGCGTGTTCGAAATCGGAACGACAGCAAGTCAGAATCTCCTCCTCGAATACCTCGAGGGCATGTCGATGTCCGAAGTCGGTTGGGGCCGAGCGAGCGAACGGACGATTGAGCGGCTGCTTGCATTCCATCCGATCGAGTTTCGGTACAGCAATCGCCTTGCATCGGTCGCCAGAATCGCAGGCGGGCCTCTCGCAACCCTGATGGCGAACACGCTGTCCTCGACCGGCGCGAATGGGACGATAACGTTATTGGCTGGGCACGATACCAACATTGCCGATGTCGCCAGCCTCCTCGCCCTGCACTGGAAGATTCCCAGCTATCCCAGGGATGAAGTTCCCCCCGCGTCGGCACTGGGGTTCGAACTCTGGGCTGATGCAGAGGGGCACCGCTTCGTACGGGCGTTCTTCCGATCACCAACGATGCGCGGCCTGCGCAACCTCGACGCGACACCGCCCCGGCGGCGATACTTGGATATCCCCGGCTGCGGACGGGCCGGACACGTCCGGTCCTGCACCGCAGAACACTTTCTGGAACTCGTCCGCCAGGCTGTTGATCGCCCATGAGCGCCTGATCGCCGGTAGTGGCCTCAGCGACATCATCTTGAAATGAATCTATGTTCATTTATTGGACGCAATTAGCCCCGTCTTGGGGGCGCCGGACAGCCCGGCCTTGCGAAACCAATGGAGGATAGATGCGACACCTGATGACGGCCCTGGGCCTGCTTGCCGGCCTTGCGGCGGCACCCGGCCGCGCTGCCGAAGCCCCTGAATTGACCTCGCCCGCCGCGGTCGCGGGCACCATGCGCGCGATGTTCGACGCCTTGGCCTTGGATGACCGGCCGGCGTTGGACCGGGTACTGGCCGCCGACTTCTACGCCTACGACGGCGGACACGAGATGAGCGCCGCCGACCTCTTCAAGTACGTGAAATGGCGGCATGACACCGGCACCCGCTACACCTGGTCGATTACCGAGCCGAGAGTTCACATCTCCGGTGACCTGGCCACGATCACCTACAAGAACCGGGGCACGATCTCCGACGCCTCCGGAACGGTGCCGATGACCTGGCTGGAGGCAGGGATATTGCACCTGCGGGATGGCCACTGGCGCATCGAGTTCGTGGATTCGACGCGCATGCCGCTGGCGCCCGGCACGGCGACTGCGTCGATCCCGGACAGTTCGCCGAAGCCGACATACCACCCTTGAAAAATGGCACTCTGGATGCGGGCGGACGACACAGAAGTGTCATCAAGCGACCGTAAATGAACTCATATTCAGTTTGATTCGCGATATAGTTTTTCGGGTTCGTCGAAGAACTACGCGGATCGGAGTTCCATCCAGGGGTATTTCAGATGACAATGACGTTCGGCCATCGCGCTTCGGCGATGGCCATGACTTTTGCCATTATCGCCACTGCCGGCACCGGACATGCGCAGGAAAATCGTGATCGTGTGGAAGACGGATCGTCCACCGATATCGTCGTGACGGCCACCCGGCGCGAACAGCGCCTTCAGAACGCGCCGCTCAGCATTTCGGCGATCGGCGGCGCGACGATCCAGCGGCAGGGCATCGAAAGCATCGAGGACTACGGCAACCGCATACCCAACCTCGCGTTCCAGGCCGGCGACAGCACCCGCACCGATCTCCAGACCAGCGTGGAAATCCGCGGTGTGAGCGGAAGCGGCACGACCGGTTTCTACATCGACGATTCTCCGCTGGTGGCCAACCTCAATCCCCGCGTCATCGAACTGGACCGCATCGAAGTGCTGCGCGGACCGCAGGGCACGCTCTACGGTGCGCGGTCCATGGGCGGCACTATCCGGTACATCACCAAGCAACCGAACCTCGATCGCTTCGAAGGACAGGTTCACCTTCAAGGCTCCTGGACCTCTGGTTCGGGTTCTCCGAACGGGATGATCGACGGGGTGATCAACATTCCCGTCGTGCCTGGCATCTTCGCGGTGCGGGCGCTGGCCTACGTCGAGCACGACGCGGGCTGGCTCGACCGCGCGCCGTCCGCCAATGCCCCTGTAAAGTTCCCGGTTCGGCGGGATTTCAACGATGCCAGCTATGCGGGCGGCCAGATAGCGGGCCTGCTATCCCTGGATGACGGACGCCTGACGGTCGCGCCGCGCTTCCTGTACCAGAAGACCACCCGGCGCGGACGCAGCGAAGCCGATTACCAAGCCGGCAACAAGGTGAATTCCCGCCTGTTCGACGTCAACGAGACCGGTGGCAGTGACTGGAAGCTGGGAACGTTGACGATCGGATATGAGTTGCGCTTCGGCGACATCACCGCCGCGACTTCGTACTTCGATCAGCACGACGACGACCTTGAGGACGGTTCCGAGTTCCTCAACGCGAACTACAACAAGAACGCCGATCCGGTGCCCGGTTATCTCTATGCCTACGGCCGCAGCAAGATCTTCTCGCAAGAGTTGCGCTTCACGTCGAAGTTCGATGGGCCGCTGAACGTCACAACCGGCCTTTTCTATCAGAAAAGCAAGTCGCTGACGGCTTTTCCCGCTCAGTCCATGCTGCCCGTGACAGCGCTGCTGTTCGAGCTCGATCGCCCCACCACCATCACCGAGGCGGCCGTGTTCGGTGAAGCCAATCTCAAGATCACCCACCGCCTCTCGGTGACGGCTGGCGTGCGTCACTTCGACAACAAGGTCGACTATTCCTCGCTATCGAAGGGCCTGCTGGGCGACAATCGCCTCTACACCGGCGTGCAGAAGGAATCGGGGTTCACGCCCAAGTTCGGCATCCAGTACACGTTCGACGAGGACCGGATGCTCTACGCCAACGCCGCGAAGGGGTACCGTGTGGGCGGCGTCAATTCGTTCGCGGCAGGACGCTGCGATGCCGGCTTCGCCGCGATCGGCACGACCGAGGACAAGGCGCGCGGCTACAAGTCGGACCAGCTCTGGAGCTACGAAATCGGCGCGAAGACGAGGTGGCTCGATCACCGGCTCACCGTAAACGCCGCTGCGTTTCAGATCGACTGGAAGGATCTGCAACAGCGCCTGGGCCTGGGTTCGTGCGGCTTCTCTGCAACGATCAACGTCGGCTCAGCCCGCAGCCGCGGCGGCGAGCTGGAGGCAAGCTGGCAAGCGGCCAAGGGCGTCGCCCTCTCGCTGGGCGGCGGCTATACCGATGCCATCATCACGGACAATGGCGGGCTCAACGGCACCCGCGCCGCGCAGGTGGGATCGCGTGTGCAGAACGTCCCCAAATGGACAGTGAACGCAGGGCTCGACATCGATCACGACATTGCCGGGCGGCCCGGCTTCCTGCACCTCGACTATGCCTATGTCGGCGACAGCTACAATGCGCGCAACACGCCCCGCGTGCGGCCCTCCTACAGCATCGTGAATGCACGCATCGGGGTTCGCATCGAAGCGGTCAACCTAGCGCTCTTTGCCAAGAATGTGACGAACGAGGCCGCCGATCTGGCCGACGTGCCGCCTCTGATCGGTCAATATGCCGGCCGGCCGAGGATCGCGGTGAACACGCCGAGGACGATCGGCATCGACGCTCGCATCGCGTTCTAGCGGCAAACCATGCCTTGCCATCGATATCGAAGGAAGGTCGATGGCATGGGGGGACCTTCAACAGCTCAGGTACTGACGGCACATCGGTCGCGGAACTGATTGCCGACGTGCTTTTGCCGTTGAAATCAATACAATAGTTTGCGTGATGCGAAGAGTCGGATTTCACTTAACCAACCGTACAATCATCGGTTGCGTTATGGCACGAGTCGATGAGGAATTGCCGGAACCGGAACGTCTGCACCTGGGGGCTAAGATTTGATCGATGAGCGTCTCATTTGGGTCGCCAGCCGACGATGCCATGCTGTGATCTCGAGCTGCGCCCAATCAGTGCCGGAGCCGTAGAGTTTCCTCGCTCGCCCAGAACAGTCGGCGACGAAAATCCTAAATCTGACTGCAAGTAATTTTGGCAATCGAACTGCTATGGCGGAGAGCAATTCTGTCGAAATCGGCTACCACAACCAATCAGTTCGTCCCGGATCAGCAACGATTCGGCGATTAGCGTCTTTGTTGGGGGTGGAATTGGGGGTGGCGAACGCCTCAATTTCCTGAAATTGATAAGAATTTCAGTTCGATAATTGTGATCGGTTGATCCCTCCTCCGCTACCACCTTTCCCCCATTTGTTTGATATATAGCCTTCGGAAGGCGATGGGGCTGCTTTCCCTCGCCGCTGATGCTTGGTCGTGTCGAAGCGCCGGTCTGTCCGCGAATATGCGGTGGCTGAATAAGTTAGTTGACGCTTATTCTGTATGCATAGTCTCGGCAGTAAGGCGGTGCGATACATGAAGAGATTCAGTTTAACTGATTTGTTTCGCGATGATCATTCCTGAACAATAATATCTGTAGAGAATCGTCCAAGGCTACTGTATTGGTTCGGCAGATCAAAATGCCGCGAAATTACGGGGCGTTGAGAATGGCATGTGTAGAAAACGATTGCAGTGGCGTCGTTATCTAGATGCCGTTGGTGAGAGAACCTGAATATTGTGAGGATGCCGGCCGCCTTATGCGGGCGCTCACTCAGGTTCTGCCTCTGGACATGTTCTTCGTTGGCCCCGAGGGTGAGGTTATCGCGGCGAAGATTTGCGACCCTGCGCTGGGTGTTCAGGATATGGATTTTCACCAGGCTGTCGTGGGGATGACCTTCGAGCGAGTGCTGGAACGGATGCCGCTGGACGATGATACGCGGGCCGATCTGCGCAACGATGTATTCCGCGTCATCGAAGGGGCTGCGGAATCGATATGCCGCAACTATCCATTGCATGCTTCGATAGCGGAAGAGCTGGGCGTCGAGGCTGCGAAAGTGGCCGAGCCGGTCGGTGCGACACTGGTGGTGCTTCGTACCCGGCGGAAGGAAGCCGATCCCCGTTCGCGCGGAGCTGAGCGGACCCAGTTGCACCTCGCGCAGGAGGAGGAGCGTCGCCGGATCGCTCGGGAACTGCACGATGGCACCGCCCAACATGTTGCCGTGGCGCAAGTCATGCTGGAGACGGTGCGCAAGGCCAGGACGTTCGAGGCGATCGACAAGGCCTGCCTGGATATCGAAGCTGCGCTCAGCACGGCCCAGCATCAGATGCGCACGCTCAGCTACGTCCTCCATCCGCCGGAACTCGCATCGGGAGGAATAGTCGAGGCGCTGGCCACTTTCCTCAAGGGCTTCGCGCGCCGGACCGGGCTCAAGGTGGGCTTTCATAATTATGCCGGGCAGTTGCGGCCGTCTGCCGCGTTGAAGCTGGCGCTTTATCGCGTGGCGCAGGAAGCGCTGGTCAACGTGAGCCGGCACGCGTCCGCGCGCAGTGTGGATGTGCGGCTGAGGACGGCGGCCAAGCATATCGTGCTGGAGATCGAGGATGACGGCGTCGGGATTGCCGATGACATCGTGGCCGGGCGGCGGCGGGAGGCGATCGGCGTGGGGCTTTCGGGAATGCGCGAGCGGGTCGAGGCGCTAGGCGGTGTCTTCTGTCTGGAACGCCGCAGGACTGGTACGCTGGTGGGGGCCTTTTTCCCGCAGCGGCGCAAGGGCGACGCTGCCGAGGAAGCTGTCAAGGCTCAACGATATTGTTCCGAACCGCATAGAGCACGAGTTCGGCGGTCGTCCTGAGCTTCAGCTTGTGCATGGCGGCGGCGCGGTGGGTTTCGACCGTCTTGACGCTGATGTTGAGCATATGGGCGATCTGCTTGTTCAGCTTGCCTTCGGCGATCAGTTGCACGATTTCCCGCTCGCGCGCGGTGAGCATGATGCCTTTCTCGCCGCCGTGATTGGTTTCGATGAAGTGCTCCAGCAGGGTTTCGGAGATCGCGCCCGAGAAATAGGGCTTGCGCTTGGCGAGCGCCTTGGCGGCGGAGACGAGATGAATGCCGCTGTCCGACTTGAGGACATAGCCGCGCGCGCCAGCGCGCAGGACATCGATCAGGATGCTCTCGCGATCGTGCATCGTGTAGATCAGGATCTCGGTGTGCGGGAGTTCGTGCTTGATCGCGCGGGTGAGTTCGAGGCCGTTCATGAGCGGCAGCGAGTAATCGAGGATGGCGATGTCCGGCTTGGTGTCCAGCGCAAGGTCCAGCGCTTCCCGGCCGTTCGCGGCTTCTCCCACCACCTGAAAATCGGCATGCGATTCCAGCAAGGTCCGGACGCCCTGTCGCATCGCCTGATGATCGTCGGCAATGAGGACTCTGCTTGTGCTCGGGCGCATTCGAACCCTTTCTCTCGCGGTGTGGCTCTCGCGTGTGGGAGGATCGGTGACGGGCTGCAAAAGGATATCTTCGCAGCATGGCTCCCGCTCAATCGGGAGTTTCCCTAGCATCCTTGCATGTATTCTCCCTCAGATTCCGCCGACGAAGATCGGGTGTGTGGCTTCTTTCGATTTCTTCGTAAGTTCATTTATAAATAGAGACGTAAAATGATGCGTAGTAAATGGCTGATATATGTCTCTTATGGTTAGTGCATGGCGTTCGATTTGATCCTATGTACTAAATTGCTCTGTACGATTCAGCAATAAATCCTGTCGGAAGCTAAACCTCGTCTGAGAATCCGCTGAGGGTTAATATCGCATGGCAGTCGCCGGAACCGCCCGTTGGGAGGGGCAGTTCCGGCGACCTTTTCCACCGGGATAGACCGGAGGGGGTAAGAGGGTCTCACCCCGGTGGATTGACGATGACGTAAGTAACGCCGGAGGACTGGTATTGCGGGCGGTACCAGACGTTGTTGCAATTGAAGTAGGTCACATCCGAACGGACGGTCTTGGGGCAGTTCGTCGGCAGGGTGTAGACGACCGATCCGACGCTGGTGCTCTGGACCACGACCGTGGTCGAAGGCTGGGACGCGCTGGCGACGACGGCGGCCGTGGTGCCTGCAACGACGCCCACGGCGGCAGCATCCCAGAACGGGTCGTCGTACCAACCCCAACCCCAGCCC
>NZ_JBJDRF010000095.1:0-9446 GCF_044987305.1 Novosphingobium sp. ZW T3_23 | reverse complement strand
GTGCAGTGGACACGTAATTCTCCCGAGGCGCAAAGCGTCCCGCGTTCAATCCCCCGCCGACGATTTGGTTTCATCCGGCGTGCAGCCCATCGCGCCTGTCCGGCGTTGCCCATCCCGGAAGGGCCGAGGAGGTCCGTGAAAGGCAGGCACGACATGGCAGACGATGCGCGCGGCGATCGGGACCGCATCCTGGATTTCTGGTTTCGCGAACTCACCCCGCAGGATTGGTTCGCCGCGGGAACGCGGCTCGACCCTGTCGTGCGTGACCGTTTCGGGGCGCTTCACGCCCAGGCCCTGCGCGGCGAGCTGGACCATTGGGCCGAGGCGCCGCTGGGCCGCCTGGCGCTGATCATCGTGCTCGACCAGTTCTCCCGCCATATTCACCGCGACACCGCCCAGGCCTTCGCCGCAGATCCTCGGGCACAGGAACTCGCGATGACCGGCATTGCCGCGCGGATGGACGAGAATCTGAGCTTCGCGCAGCGCCAGTTCTTCTACATGCCGCTGATGCATGCCGAAGACCCTGCCATCCAGGCCATGAGCGTGGAACGCTTCCAGTCGCTGCGTGATTTCGCCGAGGAACTATTGGGCTATGCCACGGGCCATGCCGAAGAGATCGAGCGCTTCGGCCGCTTCCCCGGCCGCAACGCAGCGCTTTCGCGCAGATCCAGCCCCGCTGAAGCCGAGCATATCGACAAACTCCGGGACAGCCTCCGGGCCTGACGTCAGTTCCTCAACATGCTCCAGTCTTCGTCATCGCCGCCCTTGTCGCGCAGGACATCCAGCGCGGTCTGGACGTGGATCGCCGCCAGATCCTGTCCGCAACTATCGAGGCGGCCCACGGCCTCCTGGAGCAATGCGGCGATGCTGCGCAGTTCGAGAACGAGCTGCTCCTGATTGGTGAGTGGCATACGAAACCGTCGCTCCCCCTGGTCCCTGATGCAAGGCTAAGCGACGAAAGGCCGCGATCCAAGTAGAATCGCGAGGAATTGTATTAAGCAATCAGACGATGCGCGCCGCCCGCTGGAGGTAATCGTGCATCAGCGTTGCTCCCTTTTCGGTGAGCGCGACAGGCGCATTGGAGAGGTCGTCCTGCCCAAGGCGTTCCACGAGGCCCTCCATTTCGAGAATCTGTTCCCAGCGAAGTGCGGTCTTGGGCGATACGCCCCGCGCGTGACCGGCGCGGCAGACGGATTCGCCGATGAACAGATCGAGAAGCATGTCCCATGCCGGATCGCCGAAGAAATCCACGCCGAACATGTCGTTGCGCAGGTTCCGGCAACTGCGAATGTATCGCGCCATGGCAATCAGCTCCGCAGCATCGGAATCCGGGGCCGATGGATCGTCCAGCTTTCGGCCGCCATCCTTGTCGAGGGAGAATCGATCCGGCCCTTCCGCCCTTGCAGCGAATCCGCGTCCTTCCGCCCCATCATCCCCAAGTTTACTGCCCATCGATCCCGCTCTTCGATTCCATTCAGCGCCCTTACCGCACTTGCGAATGAAGGAAGCCTGTCACGCTGACAACGCCGCAGCAGCGATCGATGCCATGACTTCACAAAGTTAATCCAGATTAAAATCGCGATGTCAGGAACTCTCGGACGAAGGCTGCCGGTATCGGCTCGGCGGAACGCCCAGCACCCGTTTGAACATGGTGGCGAAATTGCCCGGAGCATCATAGCCGAGGTCGAGCGCGATGGCGGTCACCGATTCGCCCGCCGCCAGGCGCGGCAGCGCCACCGAAAGACACGCCTGCTGCCGCCATTCGGAGAAACTCATGCCGGTTTCGCGCCTGAACAGCCGCGTGAAGCGGCGGCGATTCATGGCCAGGTCACCGGACCAATCGTCGATCGTCTCGCCGACGCGCGGGTTCTCCAGAAAGCGGTGGCACCGTTTCGCAAGCGCCGGAAGGCGCGGAAAAGGTACGAGAATGGGGATGACCGGCGCCCGGCAGATCTCGGCGACGAGCAGGTCCATCACCAGCCCGTCACGCCCCCGTTCGTCGTATTCGGCGGGGACTTCCGCCGCTTCCACCAGCAACTGGCGCAAGAGCGGCGAGACGGCGACCACGCGGCAGCGTTCCGCCAGAGCGGCGCTTGCCGAAGAGGCCACCAGCACGCTGCGCGTCTGCACCGCCCCTACCATGCGCACCGAATGCGGGGTGCCGGCCGGGATCCATACCGCGCGCTCGGCCGGAGCGACCCAGGCGCCGAACGGCGTGCTGACCGCGACCACGCCTCGCGCCGCATAGAGGAACTGGCCGCGCCGATGGCTATGTTCGGCCAGCTCGAAGGAAGATGGATAGTCGTTGCCGATGCCCACCACGGGGCGCGGAACGTTCTCGTAGTCGTCGGGATGGCGTTGCGGCATGAACTGTCCCACTCGCAGGATTGATTGACCCATATATCGAAGCGGGACGCATCCAAAGCGAATAGGGCAGCCCGACAAGCAAGGAAGCGCAAAGGAGGCGCAGCATCATGTTGGCAGGCAGGCCCAGCCCGACACCGCAGACGACACGGCAGGGGACGATCGACGGAACCGCGTTCGGCGTCATCGTCGCGATCAGTTTCTGCCATCTTCTCAACGACATGATGCAGTCGCTTCTACCGGCGATCTATCCGGCGCTGAAGACCGACCTGGGGCTGAGCTTCGGGCAGATCGGCCTGGTCACGCTGGCCTACCAGATCACCGCCTCGATTCTCCAGCCGCTGGTCGGGCTCTATGCGGACAAGCGGCCCACGCCGCTCGCCCTGCCGGGCGGCACGCTGTTCTCGCTCGCCGGATTAACCGTGCTTTCGGCCGCGCACAGCTATGGGCTGGTGCTGGTCGGCGCCGCCCTGCTGGGCGTGGGTTCCTCGGTATTCCATCCCGAATCCTCGCGCGTGGCGCGCATGGCAGCGGGGGGACGCCACGGCCTTGCGCAATCGCTGTTCCAGGTGGGCGGCAACGCCGGGCAGGCTCTGGGTCCGCTGGCCGCCGCGCTGGTGGTGGTGCGCTGGGGACAGTCCAGCCTCGCGTTCTTCGCCCTGCTGGCGCTGCTTTCGGGCGCCGTGCTGTGGAACGTGGCGGCCTGGTATCGCAGCCATGGCCTCGAACGCCTTGCCGCCGGCCGCAAGGCGACGCTTGCCGCCGAGTTGCCGAAGGGCCAGGCGGCACGCGGCATCGCCATCCTGCTGGCGCTGATCTTCTCGAAGTACGTCTATCTCGCCAGCCTGACGAGCTACTTCACCTTCTACCTCATCCACCGCTTCGGCGTCTCGGTGCAGAACGCGCAGTTCCACCTCTTCGCCTTCCTGGCGGCGGTGGCGGTGGGCACCGTGCTGGGCGGACCGCTGGGCGACCGGATCGGGCGCAAGTACGTGATCTGGTTCTCGATCCTCGGCGCGCTGCCCTTTACCCTGCTGCTGCCGCATGCCGGCCTGTTCTGGACCGGCCCGCTGACGGTGGCGATCGGCCTGATCCTGGCCTCCGCCTTCCCGGCGATCGTGGTGTTCGCCCAGGAGCTGGTGCCGGGCAAGGTAGGCATGATCTCCGGACTGTTCTTCGGCTTCTCGTTCGGCATGGGCGGCCTCGGCGCCGCCGCGCTGGGATGGCTGGCCGACCACACGAGCATCGAGACGGTCTATCAGGTCTGCGCCTTCCTGCCGGCGATCGGGCTGCTGACCGCCTTCCTCCCGCGCGTCGGCGGGAAATAAGGCCACGCCGCGTGCCGCCCCTCTAACGGCGGCGCGCGGCGGTAACGAGTGCGTAAGTCGTCACCCCGGTAAGCGCCAGCGCGATCGCGAACCCGCCGATCGCTCCCCATTTCGCCCCCTCAGGCCCCGCCACGAATCCCCCGAGCGCAAGCCCGGCTAGAGGGAGCACGATCAAGGCAAGACAGCCGATGGCGAACAAGCGTCTTCTCCGTACACGCGAAACAGGGCTGGGGGCGTTTCCAAACGGACTCCTATAGCCTCGTGCGGAACTAACAATGACCCCTGTCGGAAATGAAATGGCCTAAGTTCTTGTTAGACGGCGGGTTAGGCGCGCCCGTCTTTTGCAAGAAGTCGCGATGAAACAATAGTTTCTTTCCAGACGCTCCCGCCCGAAGTACCCTCGCTGAACAGTTGGACAGGAGTACCGGGGCAAGGAACAGGCGTTCGCAGGCGATTTTGGCCGGACGACACCGGCCACGTTCTGCCCGCAACTGTTCCCAAGAACCTCCGGACCCGTTCAAAAAAATAAGAATACGATCACGGGAGGAGAGAATGAGCATGAAGGCACGGAAGCTGAAACGCGCCAGGATCCGGCGTGTCCTGCATCGCACCCTGATAAGCGAGACCCTGCTGGGAGGCGCCCTGCTGGGAAGCATCTTCACGGCGATGCCCGCCCTGGCCCAAAGCGAATCGCGCAGCAGCCCAACCATTAATCCCGGCGACATCATCGTCACCGCCCGCCGCACCGAGGAACGGCTTCAGGACGTGCCGATCTCGATGACCGTCTACGACAGCGCGACGATCGAGAAGCGCAACATCGTCGTCGCCTCCGACCTTGCGACCTATACGCCCTCGCTCTCGGTAAACACGCGATACGGCGCGGAAAAGGCCAGCTTCTCTCTGCGTGGCTTCAACCAGGACGCCTCCACCGCCCCGACCGTGGGCGTCTACTTCGCCGATGTGGTGGGCGTGCGCGCGCAAGGCGGCACGACCTCGGGCAACAGCGTGGGCGCGGGCACTTTCACCGACCTCCAGAACGTGCAGGTGCTCAAGGGACCGCAGGGCACGCTGTTCGGCCGGAACACCACCGGCGGCGCGATCCTGCTGGTGCCGACCCGGCCCACGGACGTGCTGGAAGGCAATATCGAAGGCACCATCGGCAATTACGACCAGCGCCGCCTCCAGGCCGCGCTCAACGTGCCGCTGGCGGAAACCTTCAAGGTCCGCCTCGCCGTCGACCGCAACAAGCGCGACGGTTACATGAAGAACCGCTCCGGCATCGGCCCGGACGCTTACAACAACACCGACTATGTCTATGCCCGCCTCAGCATCCTGGCGGAGCTGACGCCGGACCTCGAAAACTACACGATCTTCCACTACAGCCGTTCCGACACCAACGGCTACGCCAACCGCTACGAGAACTGCGATCGCGCCCCGGCCAGTCCGCTGACGGGCGGCCCCTTCACGCGATACTTCACGGCCACGTCCGCCTGCGCCCAGCTGGACCGGCAAGCCGCCCGCGGCGACGGCAAGCTGGACGTCGAGGTCAGCAATCCCGATCCGCGCTTCCTCCTGGAAACCTGGCAGGTCATCAACACCACCACCTGGCTGGCCAGCGATACCCTGACGGTCAAGAACATCGCCAGCTACGGCGAATTCCGCGAGGATTCGGCGTTCAACCTCTACAGCGACAACTTCACCATCGCCGACACGCCGGTAACGCGCACGTTCCAGTCGCTGGGCTACGTCACCATCGGCGCGCCCTTCGATTACGTGGCGCTGGACATCCAGCCGAACTACCACGCGGCGGCGGAATCCACCGTGACCGAGGAACTCCAGCTTCAGGGCCGGTCCTCCAACGGCAAGTTCAACTACGTGATCGGCGGCTATCTGGAATTCAGCCGTCCGATCGGATGGAACCAGCAACGCACCGGAATCTACGGCAACTGCCCGGATGCGGGGAACCTGGGTTGCACCGGCGTGCTGCCGCTTGGCCTGCCTGCCACCACCCTGGGCGTTGCCCTGGTATCCGAATCGCGCACCCGCTTCGATTTCGACAACCACGGCGTCTTCGCGCAGGGCACCTACAACTTCACTGACCAGTTCGCGCTGACCGGCGGCTTCCGCTACACCTTCGACAAGATCGTGGGCGATTCCGAAAGCAACCGCTGGAATCTGGTGACGATACCGGGCGTGGGCACGATCCCCGGCGGGCGCGTCTGCAACGATGTGCTCAACCATCCCAACGTCAACCTGCTGGCCAACGGCGGCGACACCACGGCCTGCCGTACCCGCATCTCCAACAAGTCCAACCGGCCGACATGGCTTATCGACGTGGACTTCAAGCCCACGCCCGACATGCTGTTCTATGCCAAGTATGCGCGCGGCTATCGCCAGGGCGGCGTCAACTTCACCAATCCCGGACTTGAGACCTGGAAGCCGGAAAAGGTGGACGCCTACGAGATCGGCGCCAAGCTCACCCTGCGCGGCTCCGTACCGGGCTATTTCAACGTCGCGGGCTTCTACAACGACTTCAGCAACCAGCAGGTCTTCGGCGCGCTGATCGCCAAGCAGGGCAGCGGTCTTGTGGGCGGCGCGGCGATCATCAATGCCGGCAAGTCCAAGATCCAGGGCGTGGAAGTGGATACCGGCGTGACCCTGTTCGAGCGGTTGCGGCTCTCGGCGGGCTACACTTATCTCGACACCGAGATCAAGGAACTGGCAGCCCCGGCCCTCAGCCCCGACAGCCCCTTCGAGCAGATCATTCCGCGCGGCGAACCGGGCGACCCGCTCAGCTATTCGCCCAAGAACCGCCTGACCGTCTCGGCCGATATCGACGTGCCGCTCGGCGAAAAGACCGGCGCGCTCTCGTTCGGCGGAAACTACACCTATACGTCGAGCCAGGCCGTGGACGGCTATTTCTACACGGCGGCCACGGCAGCCAATCCGGAACGGGTGACGATCCCGGCCACCAACCTGTTCAACCTCAACGCTGCCTGGACCGATATCATGGGCTCTGGCATCGACCTCTCGGCTTTTGCCATCAACATCACGAACAAGCATTACAAGACCGCATCCGGTGGCGGTTTCGAAAGCTCGGGCGTGCTCGATTTCGCCTATGGCCCGCCGCGCATGTACGGGTTGCGGCTGAAGGTGAACTTCGGGAGCTGAAGCAGGGAGCAGCACGGGAGGGCGTACATGGTGGGCTGGCGCCGGATGGAAATCCGCGCCACAAGCGCACCATGTCGCGCTCCCGGCCCAAAGTGTTCTTCGACGGCGGCTGCCGCCCCAATCCCGGCCCGATCGAGGCGGCCGCCGTCATCCGGGGCGAAACCCATCTTTTCGACGATCTCGGCCACGGCGGCAACGGCGATGCCGAATGGCTCGCCCTGATCCGCGCGCTCGAACTGGCCACCGCGCTGGGATTGCGGGACATCGAACTCATCGGAGACGCCCTTCCGGTCGTGCGCCGGGCCAATGCCGCGCTGGAACGCGGCACCCCGCGCGACGGCCACGAAGCCACCTTCCTGGCCCTCGCCGCCACATCCCCTCCGGGCCGCATCCGCTGGATCAAGCGAGAGCAGAATCTCGCCGGGATCGCCCTCGCCCGCCGCCACCCGCGCTGATCGCGTCCAGACGATCGGCCGCTGGCCTGATTCACGCACAAAAAAAAGGCCGGTCCGAAGACCAGCCCTTGAAAAGTTTTTGGGAGAGGATGCCTGAAAGGCCCGTCCCATGTGGTCGATAATGGCGCTTCGGGCAAATGAGGAAAAGCGACTGGTGGTTGCATGTTATGCAACAATGACCAGTTTTATCGCTAAGTCATGCCGTCGGTTTGGTCAATGAGTACGCTCCACATGCATGACTCGCAATCGCGAAACATCCCGGCCACTGAGGCACGCGCGGAAAGCGAGATCAGTTATATGTGTATGATATAAAACGTTTTTACCTGAAACTCAGGAGGCCGAGCAGTCGAGATCCAGCAGGTGTGAACCGCCGCAATTCAGCCCGCGAAGCGGCGAGGCGGCGCTTTACCGAAGCACAAACCGCAACGACGCACCAAGGCGGGTCATCGCGGCGGCGCTGCGTCAGAAATGTGCCAGATAGCCGCCATCCACCCCGATCACTTGCCCGGTGACATAGCTCGCCGCATCCGAAGCGAGGAATACCACCGGCCCCGCCACTTCCTCGGGCTGCCCCCAGCGCTCCAGCGACGTACGCCGCGCCAGATGCTCGGCCACGGCGGGATCCGCAACCATCGCGGCATTGGCCTCGGTCGCGAAGTAGCCCGGCGCGATGGCGTTGACGGTGATCCCGCGTGGGCCGAGTTCCGCCGCCAGCGCCCGCGTCATCGCATCCAGCCCGCCCTTCGCCATCGTATAGGCCGCGTCTCCCGAACGCGCGATCTGGCCGGCGATGGAAGTGACGTTGATGATGCGTCCCCCCGCCCCCATGCCCGGCGCCAGCATGCGGGCAAGATCGAACGGGGCGACGAGGTTGGTCTCCAGCATGCGGCGCAGGGCCTCGCGATCGAGCGCCGCCATGGGGCGACGATCGCGCAGGCCCGCATTGTTGACCAGGATGTCCACGCTACCAAGCCGCGCCAGCGCCTCCCGCGCCGCTTCGCCGTCAGCAAGGTCGAATGCGGCCGTTTCCGCCATCCCGCCAGCCGCTGCGATCTCGCTGGATAGACCGTCCAGCTGCTCCGCCCGCCTGCCGTGCAACACGACTCGCGCGCCTGCCCGCGCCAGCGCCAATGCGATCTCCCGCCCGAGCCCGCCGGCGGCTCCGGTGACCAGTGCCGTCCTCTCGGCAAGCGCCTGACCGGAAAAAGCAGGGGCCTGAGGCATCGAGCGGCGAGAAGCGGAAGAAGCTGTCATCCGGCTTTCGTTACAGCCCGTGGCTTGGCGGGGCCAGCCTTGTCCGCCGTCCGCAAGTGCAAGAATCCACGTCGCTGCCAAGGGGGCGGGAAGAGCGAATTGCGTCTGAGATTCCCGATCACGACTAGCCAAATCGATTGCGGAGCCCATCTTCGCAGCTGCCGCGCGGGTTTCCCGAGCTTCATATCACTCTGTAAAATATGGCCTTTATCCAGATTCGCCAGACTACCCAAAATCCCTGCCATGGGCGGCGATAGAAAACCTTGCGTTGACCCTCGTTTCTCAACCAAATAACTAGACAAGCACCCCGCACGAAACGGATGGCCAGGCCGAACGTGCAATCCAGGGATTTTCCGGCCCGCGGCTTTTGATCGGGAAGCAGCTTGCTCCGCGTTACCAACGGCTAAAGCGCGCGATGCTCAGGCGACAGCGCCAGCATCGTGTTCCCCTCACGCCAACGATGAGGTGATACGATGCCGACCATGACCCGGCGCGCCTGACGCGCCGCCCAACGCAGGACTTCTGACGCCAGCCGACCAACGGCGGCCGTCCGGTCCCTTGCACCTTCCAGGCAGACTCCACGCACCAGACCGGAACCGGGTGTTCCGCGAAGGGAAAGGCATGTCCGAGGCGGATCTTTCCGGGCCCTGACCGCAGGCTCCGGCCCCCTTCTCGCGCCCAGAAGGCCGTCTGCCGTCCTGACATACGCCCACCACACCGAAGAATCACGCCCGACGAAAAGATCGGCGCGCCTGCCTCTGACCTGAGGCACCAAACAGGGATCGATTGAGATGTTTCGCAGTTTCGTCACCGCCACCAGTCCGCTTGCGCTTACGGTTTCGCTCCTAACCGCCGCCCCCGCGCTGGCAGCCGA
>NZ_JBJDRF010000094.1:0-9767 GCF_044987305.1 Novosphingobium sp. ZW T3_23 | reverse complement strand
GATTTAAGCGGGGCGGTCGGGGGGGCGGTCATGCGAAAATCTCCGGATTGAGCAAAGTGTCCGGCCTCTCGCCACGGCCTACAAGGTCGACGACCCGCGCCACGTTCAGCGCCATGTCGCGCATCCCGGCCTCGGTAACGCCGGCGACGTGGGGGGAGAGCAGGCAGTTCGGCAGCGCGAACAGAGGATTGTCGGGAGAGGGGGGCTCGGCCTCGAACACATCGATACCGGCGCCGGCGATCTGGCCTGCCTTCAGCGCTTCGGCCAGCGCCGCCTCGTTGACGATGCCCCCGCGCGAGCAGTTCACCAGGATCGCGTGCGGCGCCATCAGGCCCAGCTCCACGGTGTCGATCAGTCCTTGCGTCCGTTCGGTGAGCGGCGTGTGGATCGAGATCACGTCACGCTTGAGTATCTCCACCAGAGGCAGCGGTTCCACTCCGGCGGCGCGCATGTCCGCGTCCGCGACCATCGGATCGAAAGCCGCCACTTCGGCGCCGAACCCCGCCCCGCAGATCGTGGCGACGCAGCGGGCGATGCGGCCGAAGCCGATCAGTCCCACGCGCGCCCCGGTGAGGTCGCCCAGGCGAACGCCCCAGCGTTCATTCCAGCGGCCGTCGCGCACGAATGTATCCATCTCTCGGGTTCGACGCAGCAGTGCCAGCATCATCGAGACCGCCCCTTCGGCAACGGCGGTGGAGTTGTTGCCGCCTGGCGTGTTGGCGACCATCACCTCCCGTGCCGTGGCCGTCGGAATGTCGATGTTGTCCACTCCGGCACCGTGCTTCACGATCGCCTTCAAGCGCGGCATACGCGCGAATACCTCCGCTCCAAGCGGGCTTGTGCGGATCACGATGACGCTGGTTTCGGCAAGGCGCGGATCGTCCTGCCAGTTCGCCGGGGCGATGATGTCGTGCCTCTCCGCCATCCGCTCCACGCCGAGGGGATGGATGGGGTCGATAATGCATACGAGTTCGCGTGAACTCATCGGGGCGATACCTCTCCGTGGCATTTATGTATACGTTTTTGACGAAGGTTGTGGTGAAGGCTCTTTCCAGAACGGTCAATAGGCAATAGGTCTGCGGGGCGTCGGACAGGCATCGAATGTCGTCGGGGCGATGTCGTATACAGGGGCTGTATTCAGGGGCTGTATCCAGAGACCGCGCCCATGGAGTGGGGCCGAACGAGGAGAGAAGGATGTTTGCTGCGCCGCCCGCCATCTCGGCGGAAGTCTTCTGCCGCATTCCCGACAGGTTTCGCCGGTTCGGCGAAAGCAGCGAATGGGCACGCGTGCAGCTTCATGGCGCGCCGGCGCCGGTGTTCCTGGAAGGGCCGGTGTTCGATGCCGCGGGCAACTTGTGGGTGACGGACATTCCCTGGGGCCGCCTGTTCCGCATCGCCCCCGATGGCGCTTGCGAGGTGGGTTTCGAATATGATGGTCAGCCGAACGGCATGAAGTTCCTGGCCGACGGGCGGCTGCTGGCCGCGGACCATCACAAGGGCATGGTGATCTGCGATCCGAGCAGCGGCAGGTCGGAGGTGTGGTTCGACCGCTATCTGCTGGAGCCGTTCCTGGGCTGCAACGACCTGACGATCTCCCGCAACGGCGACATCTACTTCACTGATCAGGGCCAGTCCGGCTGGCAGAACCCCAATGGCCGCCTGTTCCGCGTCCGCGCGGGGACGGGCCGGTTGGAACTGTTGCTGGACGGCATTCCCAGCCCCAACGGCCTGGTGCTCAACAAGGCGGAAACGGCGCTGTTCCTGGCGGTGACCCGTGCCAACGCGGTCTGGCGCTGTCCCTTGGTGAACGACGGCGAGGTGGTGAGCAAAGTCGGCACTTACATCCAGATGTCCGGCGGCTCCGGGCCCGATGGGCTGACGATCGATGAGGAGGACAACCTTGTGGTCTGCCACGTCGGCTTCGGCGCCGTCTGGCTGTTCAGCAACAGGGGAGAACCGATGCTGCGGATCGACGTGCCCGAAGGTCGCTACACCACCAATGCCGCCTATGGTGGGCCCGGAAACCGCTGGCTCTACTTCACGGAATCGAGCACCGGCACCGTCTATCGCGTGGAGATGCCAGTGCCAGGCCGCCCGGTCTATTCGGCCGCCGTCTGAGGCGGAGTTTTTCGGATTGTCGGGGGGCTACGCGCTCAGCAGCCCGACGATAAGGCAGCGCATCCCGTAGGCGAATTCGGCTTCGATATCCTGCGTGGTCGCCGCATCATCTGCGGCGCCATCCGGTTGGTCGGTCAGGGAATAGACCGTGTCCGCCAGGGCGATGCAGTGGAAGGCCACGGTGGAGAGCAGTCGTCCCGCCTTCTCCGGCGAGATGCCGTAAGCGGTGGCCACATCGGTGTGGTGTGCGCGAATGCGCTCGATCATCGCCGGCATCTGGGCCTTGCGGCGGATCATGTAGAACGCGAGGCCGGGGTGGTGGCCGACAAGCGCGCGCAGCGATGCGCTGAAGGCGACTAGGTAGCGCTCCAGCGTTTCGCTCTGCGGGGCGGGCATGTCCCAGCGCAGGAAGATCGCATCGGCAACGAGAAGCTTCAGCGCCTCCAGGTTCGGCACATGCTTGTAGAGTGCCATATGGCTCACCCCGATCCGCGCGGCGAGGCCCACGAAAGTCAGGTCCGGCAGGCCCATCGCGATCCCGGCATCGACGATCCGGTCGCGCGTGATGGTGGCTGGGCGGCCTCGCCGGGGCTGTTCGGGGGCGGTGGTCATGCCGCTCGTATCGCGCAAAGCGGCGGGGTTGGCGAGAGGGCGATTGCGTCCGGTTTCGATATTAGTTTATGGGTATGAAACTAAATGGAGCAAATGCCTCAGGAGATTGGACGATGGCCGACGAAATTCGGAACGAGGAGACGAGACTGCGCGGTGAAGACCATGATCGCGGACTTCATGAAGTCCGGGCCGTGGTGGAGGCGATCGAACGGCCGAGCTTTTCGATCGTCCGTATAGCAACGCGGCTCGTTTCATCGGCCGAAGATCCCAACTGGGCCCAGCCCAACGTGGCGTTTCGCATCCGCCTGGGCGGCGAATATGGCGACGTTTCGCGGATCTACACGGTGCGCGATTACGATGGTGCCGGCCGCTTCACATTCGATGTCGTGCTGCATGAAGGCGCCAGTCCGATGATGCGCTGGGTTTCCGCTCTCAACACCGGGGATTCGTTCGAACTGACCGGTCCTCGGCCGCACATCGGCATTCCCGAAACGACAGGGCGCAAGGTTGCGTTGTTCGTGGATGAGACGGGGATACCCGCGCTCTATTCGCTGCTCCGCCAATGGCCAGCGGGTGTTGCGGGCAAGGGCTGGATCGCCACGAAGGATGCGCAGGTCTTTGCGGAATTGCCGCATGTCGATGGACTGGAACTGGTGCGCGTCGCGGGTGGTGAGGCCGACGTGCTGCTGTCTCATGCCAAAGCGATTGCCGATGCTGCGACCTGGGCCGTGTGGGGCGCTGGTGAGCGGGGCGAGATGAGGGCTATCCGCCAGCATTTTGCCGCCCTGGGGCTGGCCAAGCAGGACATCGCCATCGCCGGTTACTGGCGGCGCGGCGTGAGCAACACCGAAATCGATGCGCGCCGCAAGGAGGATTACGAGCGCGTTCTGTCGCGCGGCGGCACTTTGGCGGATTATGACGACCTTGCCGTCGAAGTTTGAATTTTTCGCGAGTTCATTGCGAATGCGACGTAATAGCATATTGAGCCGGACCGAAGAATGATGGAGTGAATTTCATGAACGCACATTTCGTCGAGGGAGACTTCGATGCGGATGCGCTTGTGCGTGAGGCGGTGCATCAGGCTCTCGCTGCTGCCGAACCGGCGCAGCGGCTGCGCCAGCAGATGACCGGCTCGTTCGAGGGCTGGTTCTGGGTGGAGGATGTCGCCCCGGGTCTGTTCGCATCGGCCTGCGAGCTCGCCTCGCCATCGGGCGCAGCGATTTCGCAGCCGGTGGAGCGCTCGGTGATGATGACCTTCCTGCTGGATGGTGAGAACGGCCAGTTCGTGCCGGAAGGGGCCGAACCGGTATCGAGCAGGGTGGACCGCGTGCATGTGGTCGGGCTGGGAGAGCGGCGCCTCTGCACCCGGTTGTTGGCGGCGGGGCAGGGGTGTCGCCGCGTGGAGATCGGCGTCCGCACGCAGTTCCTTGAGGCCAATGCGGATGCCTTGTCCGAGGCAGATCTGGAGGCGCTGGACTACCTGATGGCGCCGGGCTTTCGCAGCTATCACCTGCCGCGCAGCGAGGCGATGGTGCAGATGGCCGCGATGCTGACGGAGGAGCGCTATCACGGATCGCTCGGCCGCCTGTTCCGCGAATCCGTGACCGTGCAACTGATGCTGCAAACCCTGCGGCAATTCCGCGATGGCGGCGAATATCGCGCGGCGCTGGGCGCGCGTTGCTACGATGCAGTGATGGAGGCGCGGCACATTCTGGATGGCACGCTGCTGACGCCGCCCGGTACGATCGAGCTTGCGCGGCAGGTGGGGCTCAACCGCAATGTGCTGCAAGCGGGGTTCAAGGCCCGGTTCGGCACCACCCTGTTCGGCTATGTACGCGACAAGCGCATGGCGATGGCGCGTGTCATGATCGAGGAGCAGGGCTTCGGCGCGGCGGAAGCGGGCTACAAGGTCGGCTTTGCCAGCCCGTCCGCCTTCTCCGCCGCTTATCGCCGCAAGTTCGGTCGCGCCCCGATGAGTCTCCAGCGCGCCGCCGTGGCCTGACGCGACAGCATTCGTGCCTGACGCGACAGTCATTGCGATTGGCCCGCGCGGAGTCCCTGCCTATTGAGAACGGGTCGCATTTGGGGCGACGCGATCTACTTCCCGGTCGAGGGCGGCAGCGGACGGCATTTCTTGCCCGAGTTTGGCCGAAATCCTCCTTCGGGCACGATACGAACAGGGATTTCATGAACAGAATCTGCTTGCTCTCCGCGGCCTTGCTCGCGGGGACGTCCGGTATTGCCCACGCACAGGTCGCCGACGAGGCCGAGACCTCGGACCGCGTCATCGTGGTAACGGCCACGGGGCAATCGTCGGCCACTTCGACCACCAAGACCAACACGCCGATCATCGAATCGCCGCAGAGCATTTCCATCGTCAGCCGCGAGGAAATGGACTTGCGCGCCTCTCCCACGATCTCGGACGCGCTGGCCTATACGGCGGGCGTGCAGGCGGCGCCTTCGGGGCTCGACAGCCGCGTGGACGAAGTGACGGTGCGCGGTTTCGCGGCGGGCGGATTCTCATCGAACAACAACTTCGTGGACGGCATTCGCCTGCCTACCGGTGGTCAGTGGACGCGCACTTCGTTCGATTCCTTCGCGATCCAGCAGGTGGAAGTGCTGAAGGGGCCATCGGGCACGCTTTATGGCCAGAGCGCGCCGGGCGGCATGGTCAATATCGTCACCAAGCGGCCGACCGACCAGTTCCACGCCGAATTCATGCTTCAGGCGGTGGGCATGACCGACCTTGGCAAGTGGAATTATCAGGCCGCCGCCGATGTGAGCGGGCCGGTGACGTCCACGCTCTCGGCTCGGCTCGTCGCGCTGTCGCGCTATGGCGATACGCAAGTCGACGATGTGACGATCGGCCGCAAGTACATCTCGCCCAGCATTACCTGGCGCCCGGACGACCGCACGAGCTGGACGCTGCTGGGCCAGTACCAGCGCGATGAGGGCGGCGCGACGTTCCAGTATCTCCCCGCCACCGGTGCCCTGCGCAAGAGCAATGGCCAGTACGTCAAGCTGGGTGACAATCTGGGCGAGCCGGACTGGAACACCTACGATCGCAACCAGTACCTTGCCGCATCCTTCTTCGAGCACAAGTTCAGCGATGCGCTGACGGTGCGCAACAACACCCGCTACACCCACCTCGACAGCCTCTACAAAGTGGTGGTGCTGACGGGCGACACGATCACCAACTGCACTGCTGCGATCCCCGGCTGCATCGCCGGCCAGACCATCTCCCGCCGCGCCGTGCAGGGCAACGGCAAGAGCGACGGCATTTCCACGGATACGCAAGTCGAAGGGCGCTTCAATACCGGCGCGCTGGAACATGTAGTGCTGGGCGGGTTCGATTACTTCCACACCAAGTGGGAGCACTATCGCTACTTCACCGCCACCACGCCGTTGCTCGATATCTTCGATCCGCAGCCGAACGGCGCATCGACGATTGCTGCCAATCTGGCGCCGCAGAGCTTCGTGGAAACGGTCAGCCAGCAGGCGGGCCTCTATCTTCAGGATCAGGTCAAGCTGGGTCGCCTTCGGGTGACGCTCAGCGGCCGTCAGGACTGGTACAAGGATGACCAGTACAACCCGCGCACGCAGACCGGTTTCGTATCGAAAAGCGATGCCTTCACCTGGCGCGCGGGCGGAGTCTACCTGTTTGACAACGGGTTGGCGCCTTACTTCAGCTATGCCGAGAGCTTCCAGCCGCAAGTCAGCGATCCCGCGACGAACCTGACCGGCGCGGTGTTCAAGCCAACCACCGGGCAGCAGTTCGAAGGCGGCCTGCGCTATCAGTACGGCAACAGCATCTACCTGACGCTGGGCGCCTATCAGATCACCCAGCAGAACCTGACCACTTCGGCCAGCAGCGAGGAACTGGCGGCCTATCCCGATCATACCTGTGACGACGCAAGCTGCCTGGTCCAGACCGGCGAAGTGCGCATTCGCGGCATCGAGTTCGAGGCCAAGGCCACTTTGCCCACCGGCACGGCCATCGTCGGCAGCGTGACGCGCAGCGACAGCAAGATCACCGATACCAATACGGCCAGCCAGCTTGGCAAGAAACTGGCGGCGGTGCCGGACTGGATGGCCTCGCTCTTCATCAGCCAGAAGCTGGAGAACGGGCTCAATTTCGGCGGCGGCGCGCGCTACACCGGCAAGAGCTTCGGCGACAATACCAATGCCGCCAACCTCGCGATCCCGGACTATACGCTGTTCGACCTGTTCGTGCGGTATGACCTGGGCAAGCTGGCACCGGCGCTGGAAGGCGCGTCGATCTCGATCAATGGCCGCAATATCGCCAACAAGCGCTATGTCGCCACCTGTATCGCCGTTTCGGCCTGCTACTATGGCGAGGGTCGCACGGTGACTGCCAGGTTGCAGTTCCGGTGGTGATCTCCGTCACGATGGCGGTTTTCGCGGGCGTGTTGATCGTGCTGTCCGGCGTGGCGCTCTACCTTGCGGCTCCGCATCAGGCGTGGGGGGCATTGCCCCTCTCGCCGCGCGCGATGGGCTGGAGCTGCGCGGCCATGCTGGCGGCCGGTCTTGCCCTGCTGCTGAACTGGGTCGGAGTCGCGACGGCCTTCTTCATCGCCGTGACCCTGCTGATGACGACATGGTCGATCGTGCCCATCGCCGTGGCCTGGTGGCGGCGTAGCGGGGAGGATCGCGCATGAGCAAGCCGCTTTCCAGCCGCGACTGGTTCGGCAAGATCAGTGCCGCCTTCATCCTGGGCTTCACGCTGGCCCTCGCGCTTTCGGGGCTGTTCCGTTGGGCGACCGACTACGGCGATGCCTATTTCTCCAGCAAGGGCCAGCTCGGCATGTGGATCATGGCGCTGACCTGGCCACTGATCCTGAGCTTCGTCTTCCTCTTCCGTTCCGCCTCGCGCGCCTGGCTCTGGCTTGCGCTGGCCAACCTTGCGGCCTGGGCGCCGCTGGTGGCCCTTGGAGAACTGCAATCATGAAACTGCCGACCGACGTCGTGCGGATGTACAAGGAAGTTCACGGCTGGGTCGGCATCATTGCCGGCCTTGCCCTGTTCGTCGCCTTCTATGCCGGCGCGCTCACCATGTTCGAGGAGCCGCTGCAACGCTGGGCCTCGCAGCCATCGACACTGGCGCCGCCGCCTTCGCTGGAGCGTACGCCCGAACTGGTCGCCAAAGTGAAGGCGCAGTATCCGGAGGCTGCGCGCGGGCATGAGGTCAACCTCGTCATCGATGCCGCGCATCCGGGCCGGGTCAGCTGGCGCGCGCCGGGCGGCAGACGCGGCGAGCATGGCGGCGGCGCCACCTACTTCGCCTCTCTGGCGCCGGACGGTTCGCTTCAGGTGGAGAAGCAGCAGCGCTCGCAAGTGGCGAACTTCATCGACGTGCTGCACCAGCAGGTAGGGCTGCCATTTTCGCATGCGATCGCCATGCCGATCATGGGCGGCATCTCGCTGCTCTACGTGGTCGCCATGGTCTCCGGGCTGGCGGTGCTGCTGCCCAGTCTGGTCAAGGATCTGTTCGCGCTGCGCATCGGCAGGAACGCGAAACGCATGTGGCTGGACGTGCATAACGTGCTCGGCTTCTTCAGCCTGCCGTTCCACATCATCATCGCGCTGACCGCCGTGGTTTTTGCTTTCCACGACGAGTTCTACAGCGCCCAGCGGCTGGCCTTTTCGGACGCCGCCAGCCGGGCCCGGCCGATGATGCGCGCGGAGGCGGCGATTGCCGATACGCCCTCGCTCACCCCGGTGCAGATCGTTCAGCGGCTGGAGCAGCAGGCTCCGGGCTTCACCCCGCATCAGATCGTTTACGGTCAGGGCGGCGGCATCCTGCCTGCCTTGCGCGTGCAGGGCACCGATCCCCGCTATGGCCAGCGCGGCCCGACTTACGGCATCGCCGGGCTCGATCCCAGCACCGGCGAGATCGTCGATCGCAGCTTCATGCCGGGCATGCAGGACGGCTGGTCGGCCACGACGACGGGCTTCTTCACGCTCCATTTCGGCAGCTTCGGCGGCTATCCGATCCGCTGGGCCTACTTCCTGCTGGGGCTGACCGGAGCCTTCCTGTTCTACACCGGCAACCTGCTCTGGGTGGAATCCCGGCGGCGGCGCGAGCGCAAGGCCGGGGCCGTCAAACAGACCCGCGCGACGCGCATCCTTTCCGCATTGACCGTGGGTGTGCCGCTGGGCTGTGTCGCGGGTATCTCGGTGACGCTGGCTGCTGCCAAAGTGCTTGGTGCCTCGGCCAGCTATGGCGTGCACAGCGCGATCTACTACGCGGTCTTCGTCCTCTTCACTCTCTGGGCGCTGCTGCGCGGAGCGGCGAAGGCAGGTGGTGAACTGGCCATTGTCGGCGCCATATCCATGCTGGCCATCCCTGCCGCCAGCCTGATCGGCGGGCGCGACCTGTATGATGCGGCGGCCTTGCTCATGGTCGATCTCGTAGCCGGTCTTCTCGCGCTGGGCCTTGTCGGGATCGCACTATCCGCGCGGCGGCGCGCCCGATCGGGGGCGACGGACAGCGTCTGGTCAGCCCCGGCGCAGGCCGCCTGATGTCGGGGCCACTGGCGTTGTTGCTCAATCGTCGGCCCCGTGTCGAGCGGCAGGTTCTGACTTTGCTTCGCGGCGGCCGCGCGTTGCCGCACGACCGCCACGTCGTTCACCAGTTCAGGAGCTTACGCGTTATTGCCGCGCGCGAGGGATACGCGGTCCTCTCGCCCGATGCCCGTTTTCTGGGCGCCGACGAACTCGTTCTGCTGGCATGGCTGGCCATGAGCCAAAGGATTACGGCGCCGGGGTGCCGACCGCCCAGCACGCCCGAGCTATCGGCGGCGATTTCGCGATGCGGCGCCGTGCTCTGTCGGCTGAACCTGCGCCTCTATCCGCTGACCTTCTATTCGCATGCCATACGTGCCTGAGGACGCGCCGCTCAGAGTCAGTTTGGAAATTCGCTGAAAGCGAATTTCGCGGCACCAGCCCCCTTTTATTCCTCAGGCGCCCCCACCCTACCACCCAACGGTAGTATCCTGCGGGTGGTAGGGTGGGGG
>NZ_JBJDRF010000093.1:0-9991 GCF_044987305.1 Novosphingobium sp. ZW T3_23 | reverse complement strand
GCCATCGAGCAGGCCACGCCCACTTCACCCTGGCAGCCCATTTCCGCGCCGGAGATCGAGGCGCGCTGCTTGTAGAGCAGGCCGATCCCGGCGGCGGTCAGCAGGTAGCGCCGCGCCTTGCCCGGCACGGCCTTGCGTCCTTCGCTGCAATATTGCCGCAGGAGCGACGGGATGATCCCTGCGGCGCCGTTGGTGGGTGCGGTGACGACCCTGCCGCCGCTGGCGTTCTCCTCGTTCACCGCCATGGCGTAGAGATTGAGCCAGTCCATCAGCGTCTCGGCCTGGTTGTCCTGCGGGCGCGAGATGAGGTTCTGGTGGATCGCGCGGGCACGCCGGCGCACCTTCAGCGCGCCGGGCAGCAGTCCCTCGCGTTCCAGGCCGGCGTCGATGCACTGGTTCATGGCTTCGGCGATCGCGTCCAGCCCGGCCAGCGTCTCTTCCTCCGGTCTGCGCGCCGCCTCGTTGGCGAGCATGACCCCGGCGATGTCGAGGCCGCTGGCAGCGCAGACTTCCAGCAACTGCGCGCCGGAGCCGAACGGATGGGCGACCGGCGGGCCATGGGTGACCTGATCGTCGGGCGCGGGCTGTTCAAGCTGGTGGCGGCTGGAGAAGAAGCCGCCCCCGGTCGAGAAATATTCCTGACGGGCGATCGCGGCGCCTTCGTCGTCGAAGGCGGTCAGGACCATGCCGTTCGGATGGAGGTCCGGAACATGGTCGAAGTCGAGAACGAGGTCGGTCCGGGGATCGAACGCGATCTCGCGGCGCCCCAGCAGCGCAATACGATGCGTGGCGCGGACTTCCGCAGCGGCAGCATGCGCTTCCTCGGGGTCCACGGTTTCCGGCTGGAACCCGATCAGGCCCATCAGGCAGGCATCGGGGGTGCCGTGACCCTCGCCGGTGAAGGCGAGCGAGCCCTGCAGCGCGATCGACACGCGCGCGATCTGGTCGAACTCATGGGATTCGTCGAGCGTCAGGAGAAAGCGTGCCGCGATTCGCATCGGGCCCACCGTGTGGGAACTGGAAGGACCGAGGCCGATGCGGAAAAGGTCGAGCGCGGAGATCAAGAGCGGCACTCACGCGGGACACGAGGGAACGACACGAAACAATCTCCAGAATCGATAAGGCCGTGTGGATAGGCATCGCCCGGGCGGATGCAATGGCAAATGGCATGGTCCGACGAAACCTGAACTGCCCGGTCGGCTTCGCTTGATGTTGCCGAATCGCGATGGTCTCCGTTCACATGCCGAGAAGGTGCAAGGCGACCTGCCGGGCGTGCGGCATGCGCCGATGCTCGGCAAGGAAGATCCCTTGCCATGTCCCGAGCGCAAGGCGGCTGTCTATCACCGGGATCGAGAGGTTCACGCCCGTCAGTGTGGCCTTGAGGTGAGCGGGCATGTCGTCCGGCCCCTCCTCGTCGTGATCATAGTGCGGGCCTTCGGGCGCTACGCGATCAAGCCAGTCGATCAGGTCGGAGCGCACCTCACGCGCGGCGTTCTCCTGGATCAGCAGTGAGGCCGAGGTGTGGCGGCACAGCAGCGTCAGCAGCCCTTCCTGGATGCCGCTGCCGCGCTGCCACTCGGTGATCGCCTGAGTGATATCGGTGAGCCCTCGGCCAGACGTGCGGAAGGTGAGGGTGGTGACGGCTTGCTTCATGACGCCCATCCTGGACCCTTCCCGTGCCCGCTTCAACGACGTCCGCAAGGCCCCCGAACCCGCCCCGCAGTGATCAAAAGGCCACGGAATACGGCTTGACGTAATGGTAAGATGGCGAAAAACAGCCGTTCGGGCGGGCCTTCGCGGTGTTTTGAAAGGGTATCGATCGAAGGCGTAAATCCGTGGATTTCTGCGCCTTTCAAGGCTATGGAGGACGACTGCAGGGCAATTTTTGCGCATGTCGAGGCGTTCTGGCGATTGATCAACCCATTGCTCCCGCGTATTGCCGCGCTCGGCGGCGGGCCCGACAGGCCAGCGCGGAGTACGCCGCATACAGAGATCGTTCGGTCGCAAGGGGCGCAGGAAAACAACCCCTAACGCTGCGCCCGGTCGGTCCAACAGGCGAGCCCGGAGTCACCGGGCCGCTAGAGATTCACGCAAGGGTTCGTCATGAGTTGGCTTAGCAAGGTACGCAATTCCCTCGGGGGACTGACGAAGCGGGACACGCCCGACAACCTGTGGACCAAGTGTCCCGGTTGCGGCGAGATGCTCTTCACCAGGGAATTCGAGGACAATCTGTCGGTCTGCCCGCGCTGCCAGTACCATGGCCGCATCGGCGCGCAGGCACGCTTCGACCAGCTGCTCGATGCCGGTTACGCGGTGCTGCCCGCCGCGCTGGTGCCCGAAAACCCGCTGAACTTCCGCGACAGCAAGAAGTATTCCGATCGCCTGAAGATCGCCCGCGCCGCCAACCCGTTCCCCGATGCGCTGACCAATGCGCTCGGCACGGTCGAGGGCCGCAAGCTGGTGCTCGGCGTGCAGGACTTCGCCTTCATGGGCGGCTCGATGGGCATGGCCGTGGGCGAGGCTTTCGTCGAGGCGGTCGAACGCGCCATTGCCGAGGATTGCGGCTACGTGATCTGCACGGCAGCGGGCGGCGCCCGCATGCAGGAGGGTATCCTCTCGCTCATGCAGATGCCCAAGGCCACCGTTGCCATCCGCCGTCTGGCGCGCGCGGGGCTCCCCTATATCGTCGTCCTGACCGATCCCACCACCGGCGGCGTCACTGCCAGCTACGCGATGCTGGGCGATATCCAGATCGCGGAGCCGGGCGCGCTCATCGGCTTTGCCGGCCAGCGCGTGATCCAGGACACCATCCGCGAAAAACTCCCCGACGGCTTCCAGCGCGCCGAGTACCTCCATGCCCACGGCATGGTCGACATGGTGGTCCACCGCAAGGACCTCAAAGGCACGCTGGCATCGCTGCTCGAATATCTTGAACGAAAGGAAGTTGCGTGAACATCGACAGCGCGCTGGTACGCGAGCTCGCCGAGCTCCTCGCTGAAACCGGCCTGACCGAAATCGAGGTCGAGGACGGCGAACGCAAGATCAAGGTCGTGCGCCAGGTGGCGCAGCAGATCGTTGCCGCTGCTGCCCCGGCCCTGCCGCTGGCTGCCGCTCCGGTTGCCGCTGCTCCCCTGGCAGAGGCTGCGCCCGCAGCCGCTCCGGTCGATGCGGTCAAGTCGCCCATGGTCGGCACCGTCTACCTCGCGCCCGAGCCCACCGCGCCGAACTTCATCAGCGTCGGCCAGCAGGTCAAGGCCGGAGACGTGCTGCTGATCGTGGAAGCCATGAAGGTCATGAACCAGATCAACGCCCCCAAGAGCGGCACGATCCAGGCCATCCTCGTCGACAACCAGCAGCCGGTCGAATTCGACCAGCCGCTCGTCGTGATCGCCTGAGGACAATAGCTTCATGGCCATCAAGCGCCTCCTGATTGCCAACCGCGGCGAAATCGCCCTGCGCATCCATCGCGCCGCGCGCGAGATGGGCATCGAGACCGTCGCGGTGCACTCCACCGCCGACGCCGACGCCATGCACGTGCGCCTTGCCGACCACGCGGTCTGCATCGGCCCGCCGGCGGCCAAGGATTCGTACCTCAACGTCGCGGCGATCATCGCCGCGGCCGAGATCACCCATGCCGACGCGATCCACCCCGGCTACGGCTTCCTTTCCGAGAACGCCCAGTTCGCCGAGATCGTCGAGGCGCATGGCCTGATCTGGGTCGGCCCCAAGCCCGAGCACATCCGCACGATGGGCGACAAGGTGGAAGCCAAGCGCACCGCCGGCGCGCTCGGCCTGCCGCTGGTTCCGGGCTCGGACGGCGCGATCGAGGACTTCGACGTCGCGCGCGAGCTGGCCGAGCAGATCGGCTATCCGGTGATCATCAAGGCCGCTTCGGGCGGCGGTGGTCGCGGCATGAAGGTCGTGAACTCGGCCGAGGAACTCGAAAGCCAGATGGGCCAGGCCCGTTCGGAGGCGAAGGCCGCCTTCGGCGACGCCACCGTCTACATGGAAAAGTACCTCGGCAACCCGCGCCACATCGAGTTCCAGATCTTCGGTGACGGCAAGGGCGAGGCGGTTCACCTGGGCGAGCGCGACTGCTCGCTGCAGCGCCGCCACCAGAAGGTGCTGGAAGAAGCGCCTTCGCCGGTCATCACCCCCGAAGAACGCGACCGCATGGGCGGCATCGTCTCGAAGGCCATGGCCGACATGGGCTATCGCGGCGCCGGCACGATCGAATTTCTCTGGGAAAACGGCGAGTTCTACTTCATCGAGATGAACACCCGCCTTCAGGTGGAGCATCCGGTGACGGAAGCCATCACCGGCGTCGATCTCGTCCGTGAGCAGATCCGCATTGCCGACGGCCAGCCCCTCGCTTTCCGCCAGGAAGAGATCGAGTTCAAGGGCCACGCCATCGAATGCCGCATCAACGCGGAAGACCCGTGGAACTTCACGCCCTCGCCGGGGCAGGTGACGAACTACCACGCGGCGGGCGGTATGAACGTGCGCGTCGATTCGGGTCTCTACACGGGCTATCGCATCCCGCCGTACTACGATTCGATGATCGGCAAGCTGATCGTCTCGGGCCGCAGCCGGAACGGCGCGATCATGCGCCTGAAGCGCGCGCTGGAGGAAATGGTGATCGACGGGGTCAAGACCTCGATCCCGCTTCACCAGGCCCTGCTGGAAGATCCCGAGTTCCAGAGCGGCGAATATACCATCAAGTGGCTGGAGGAATGGCTGGCCAAGCGCGCCTCCTGAGGCGCGCTGATCCCGGCAGGTAAACGGAAAGAGCATGATCTCGTTTCTTGAATTCGAAAAGCCCATCGCCGCGCTCGAAGCCCGCATTGCGGAGCTGCGCACGACCGCCAGCGACAGCGACCTCGACATCGCGGGCGAGATTTCGCGCCTCGAAAAGAAGAGCGCGGCCATGCTGTCGGCGACGTACGCCAAGCTGACGCCCTGGCAGAAGACCCAGGTGGCGCGCCATCCGCAGCGTCCGCATTTTGTGGACTACATCCGGATGGGCTTCACCGACTTCATCCCGCTGGGCGGCGATCGCCTCTACGGCGAGGATGAGGCGATCATCGGCGGCCTGGCGCGTCTCAAGGGACGCCGCGTGATGGTGATCGGGCACGAAAAGGGCCACGACACCGCGACCCGCATCAAGCACAACTTCGGCATGGCCAAGCCCGAGGGCTACCGCAAGGCGATCCGCCTGATGGAGATGGCGGGCAAGTTCGGCCTACCGGTCGTGACCCTGGTCGACACTGCTGGCGCTTTCCCCGGTGTCGAGGCCGAGGAACGGGGTCAGGCCGAAGCCATCGCCCGCTCGATCGAGGCCTGCCTCGGCGTGCCGGTGCCGATGGTTTCGGCCATCGTCGGTGAGGGCGGTTCCGGCGGCGCCGTGGCGCTGGCCGCAGCCGACCGCGTGCTCATGCTGGAGCACTCGATTTATTCGGTGATCTCTCCCGAGGGTGCCTCCTCGATTCTGTGGCGCACCCCGGACAAGGCTCCGGATGCAGCCGAAGCGATGAAGGTGACCGCGCAGGATCTGCTGTCCCTCAACGTAATCGAACGTGTGGTGCCGGAGCCGGCCGGCGGCGCGCACCGCGACGCTCAGGCGACGGCACAGGCACTGTTCGGCGCCATCGACGAGGAACTCGATTCGCTCTCGGCACTTCCTGCCAGCGATCTCCTCGCCCGCCGCGAGGAACGCTTCCTGGCCATCGGCCGGGCATGATTCGAAGAAGGCGCCGGCCCGGAACCGGCGCCTTTTACATGCGCGCAAACGGCGCCCGTTCCGCAGGCGGATGAAAAACTGAGGCGGTTCGCGACGCACGGGCTGAGCGCGATGGCGCTATAGTCGAGATCATCGGCGCTCATTGACATTATCAAAGGCCAAGCTGAGCCTTCGACCCCAGAAGATGGAGGTCGAGGTTTGACGACGACAAGCGTTCTCATTGTGACGATATTTGTTGGCCTGACATTCGTCGGAACGGGTATCCTTGGTGATGGCCTCGTGGGCCCGCCGCTCCGCAAGTGGATGGCTGTCATAGGCATCGGCCTGATCGGGATCGGGATTGCCGCCCTTTGAAGATGTGAAAAGAGGCCGCCCCCCGCAAAAGGGACGACCTCTGTGCAATGGCCCGGGGGATGGATAGGTGCCACCGCGATGCTGCCGCTAGACAGCCCCGGAATAACATCGCGCCCGCCCGGTTGTTCCCGCCGCTCGTCCTGATAACTCTGCGCAAACTCCGGCTGCACCGATGAGGCGCCACAAGCCCGAAGATCCGAAGCGATCCACGGCTACCTCTCTGGAGACCCGACGCCCACTCCAATGCGGGGCTGCACACCTTACGCACTTCACGCTTGGTCTGTTTGGCAGCGTCCGTGCTAACAGTGACGATCATGGGGCGTGGGATTCGGTCTATGAGTGAATGGGACATGAGCGGAATAGAAGCTTTCCGCTCTGGCGCGGTCGCGGTGCTGGAGGAAGTTGCTATCCTTCTGCCCGCCCCGGAATCTCTGGAACTGCGGGCCTGGATCGAGGAGGACCTCCAGAAATGGGAGCCGGGTATGGCGCTGCCGAAGGCTCCGAGCCATTGGCAGTAGATCTCAAACAGTGTTTCTGATCTAGAAAAGATGAGACCGCCCCCCGCGAAGGGGACGGCCTCCGAACGGTGGGTTGCGACTGTTGGTCTCCCACCGCACGGCCGCGTCGCCGCCGGCATCTAACTAAGATTTTCGAAGCACGCTGGTTCCTGATTCATACGGGAGATGTTTCTGCTTGCGGGCGGCTGCGGGGCTGGACGTGACGAACAGACGAACCCCGTTGACGACCGTCAGGTGCCGCGAGATCCACCTGGTTGCCGGTTGCGAGCCCGGTCGACAGATGCACCGGGAAAAGAGGCCCCGCAAAGGTGTACTCGGCTGCGGGGCCTAAGTTGCAGTATGGTGCGTCTGGCCGAAGCAGACGAAAGCCTTCGAGGCGCTCCACCATCTGACCGGGATCACCTCTTTTCTTGAGGCGTGGGTCGCATTCCCGAGTACGCGGTTCATCGCCTGGAACAGACGCGGGTTTCCTTATTCTACTGAATAGTCGCGACCTTGCTCGTAAGACCGTATGTCCGTCTGCGCGCAGGCCAAAAGGGAAAGCGCGACGACCGACGATTACGTCCAGCTCGTGGACATTTTCCCCGCCGTGCTGCGACGGCTCGATGAGAAAATCGACCAAACGCGAGGCTTGATTCGCATCCAGCAGTACGATTTGAACGATCCTTCCGCTTGGCAGCGCGTTGCCGCCGAGATGGCTGAGTAGGGATGCTGGTCATGAGTGAAGCACAAGCCGAGCGCGGACCCTTTGGCCGCTGGTTGCTGATGCAGGTCGAGCGCGTCGGGATCGTCGGCGAGCTAGCTAAGGGCGCCGCGGGTGATCGAGGCTTTCCGCGCGATGGCGACCCGGAGGCGGTGCGTAAGCGCCTGAGCATTCTTCAGGCCGATGGCGAGATGTTCGCGGCCTTGGAAGAGGCGGAACTCGACTGGGCAAGCTACTAAGGTGAATGGCATGACGTATGGCGAATTGATCGAGCATGCCCAGCGGCTCCACGCTCTGGCGAGCTCGCGGGCAGGTACACGTGCCGATCTGGTGCAGCTCCGCGACCTGGTGCCACAGCTTATCTGCGCGGTTAAGGCGCTGACGCAGGACGATGAGGAAATGGTGCCGATCCCTGTCATAGACCTCACGAAGTGCGAGCCTGTCGAGGGATGCGAGATGGGTTCAGTGCGGCTTCCAGCCGGCGCCGCGCGGCTCATGGGACGAAGCTGATACGAAAAAAGGCCGCCCCTGTGTAGGGACGGCCTTGTCTCGACCGGGGGGCACTGGTCGCTACAGCATAGCGTTACCAGCATTGTGGTTACACACCTCTTAAGGATCAGGCCTCGGAAAATTCTGGATCAAAAAGAGGCCGCCCTTCGCTGGAAGGGCGGCCTCCGTCGTACGGTGACCCTGGGAGAGAGATGGTCACCGTAACGTCGCTGGAGAACGACCCCCGGTTAACATGCTGCAGGAGGCGTTGTTCCAGCCTTGATCCGTGTTAGCATCCCCTCGGCTGCGGCTGCACGGAAAGACGTGCCCCCGCCCGCTTGAGGATCGCTTACGCGGTCGGGCCAAGTAGGACTGAAGACTGCTTGGTAGCCGGTGTCGAACCCGGTCCGCAGTTACCTTCGACGCCGCAGTGCCACCCCGTCGGCGGCGTCCTTCCATTCGGTCAGCAGCAGTCCGCAACAAGTAGCCAATCGAGAGGATGGCCCAGGGCAATAGTGAATTGATATATGTCACCTCTATTGCGGCAGCGCGGATGCACGCGCCCACGTGCACCAAGCGGAGGGGTGAACGTATGGGGGCGTTTGCCAGCCGGTGTCGAACCCGGCCCGCAACGATCTCGATCGCCGCAACGGCGAAATGCCGCCGGCGAGTAATCTAGGTTATCGCGTAGGAACCGGATTGCTCCCTACTGACTAGACGGGATGGTCTCGAAAAATATACGAGGAAGCGTCACGGAGTCGCAATGTGGAACTTTGGATGATGGGTCGCCGCGCTGCCCCGAAGCTGACGTGGTCGTAAGCGACGTCTTGCAATGGGGCGCCCTGTTTTTGGGCACTGTGGGAATTTGCTCAGGGGCGATCGCAATAATAGGCGATGGTGAAATGTCGGCGCCGCTTATTTATATGCTTCGGATTGCCAGTGCTATGAGTTTGGCAGTATGCGGCATATTGTTCCTGATGTGACGGGAAGGGTACGCATGGAACAGGAGCCGCGCGTTGGAAGGTAACAATCCTCACGCGCTCGTCGCGTCTGTCGTCGTAGGCGTAAGCCTGGCGGCCACCGGAATCCTGGCAGATACCTTCTTAAGCCGCCGCGTAAGGTGGGGCGTCGTCCTGCTGGGATGCTGCGTAGTTCTTTTTGGCGTATCCTTCTTCTGACCCAGAACGAAAGAGGCAGCTCCTCGCAAAAAATCGGCCTCGAAACGATGGGCTGGGAGCGTTGGTCGAGCACCGCATGCCGCTTCGTCGCGGCGACGAAAAAGGCCTCGCTGTCCACGTTATGGGACTGCGAGGCCTAGGTTCGGGTTATCGCATGCAGAGCGACGCGCTTAAATCGCGCCAGCCGCCTAGATGTTCCTGCGGACATAAGACTGAAACGAAAAGAGGTCGCTCCGGTAAAGGTGCGACCTCTGTGCGATGAGCCGGGGGTGATAGGCGCCATCGCGATGCTGTCGCTAGACAACCCCGGGTTAACATCATGCAAGGCCGGTTGTTCCCGCCTCCCGTCATGATACCTTCTCGACAGCTGCGGCTGCACGGAAGGACGTGCCCCCTTGCTTGAGGATCGCTAACGCGGTCGGGCCAGGTAGAACTGAAGACTGCTTGGTAGCCGGTGTCGAGTCCGGTCCGCCGCTACCGGATCGATTTTGAAGGGCCGCTCCCCAGAGCGGAGAGCGGCCCCTCCGGTAAATGCGCCGGACGCACCGGTGGATACTCTTCGCGGCGCGATCTACCGAGTCAGAATCTATGAGGGACCGGCATGGATCGCCCTCACGACGGCCCCTCCGTATCGGCGAAGGGATTACCTCCCAGAACCAATACCAGCAGCTAAGACTTGTTTAGAGGCAAGACCTGCATGCCAGCTTATACCGCTTCAGAGAGACCAGACAACGGGGCCTGGCCAAGGCCCGGTCAAAAGACGCCCCGGATCGCACTCGAGGTCGCGCTCCGGGGCGAGGTTCTTTTGCAGGTTCAAAGCAATGGAAACCAGCCTTCTATGGGGGGTTCGCGCTACAGGCTGGTCTAGGATCGCAGCATAACTGTCGCGCGACATTCAGGGTGAGAAAGCGCGACAAACATGATGAGAATCCTGCGTTCCGGGATTGGCGAAGGGCGTAGCCCGTAGCCGATGCCGGAACGCAGGAGGCGCCTTTTGAAGGGTGCCTGT
>NZ_JBJDRF010000092.1:0-10295 GCF_044987305.1 Novosphingobium sp. ZW T3_23 | reverse complement strand
GCTCAAGGCCGAAGCCACCGCGCCCGACCTTCGTGCGGACATGCCGGCATGATCAAGCGCGAACTGATCGACACCGCGTGGATTCCCGACGGGGAGAAGCTCGAACTGTACAAGCACGATCAGGACTACATGATCGTGCTGGGGCACAACGAGCTGATGTCCACGCGCAAGTGGGGCAGCGAGGAAGCTCTCGCGACGATGGCTTACGATCGCATCAAGGGCGTGACCAAGCGCCCGCACATGCTGATCGGCGGCTACGGCATGGGCTTCACCCTGCGCGCGGCGCTCCGCACGCTGCCGGAGGATTCGAAGCTGACGGTCGTGGAACTCGTGCCCGAGATCATCGAATGGGCGCGCGGGCCGATGGCCGAAGTGGCGCAAGGCTGCCTCGACAATCCCCGCGTCAACCTGATCATGGGCGACGTGGCGCACATCATCGACGGTTCGCGCGCGGCCTACGACGCGATCCTGCTCGACGTCGACAACGGTCCCGATGGCCTCGTGCGCGAGGACAACAACCAGATCTACTCCAAGACCGGCCTGCGCGCCGCGCGCAATGCGCTGACGCCAGACGGCGTTCTGGCGATCTGGTCCGCAGGCGCCGACCCCGCCTTTACCCGCCGCCTGGAACGCGCCGGCTTCAAGGTGGACGAAGTGAAGGTGTCCTCGCGCAGCAATGGCAAGGGGCCCAAGCACGTCATCTGGTTCGCGACGCCGGAGTGATCGCGAACCCGTCGTCCCGGACCTGATCCGGGACCGCTGGCAGGGAACAGCCCAGCTCTCGGCTGGCCGCCTTGCCGCAAGGCTGAGGCCTAAAGACTCGCCAGCGGTCCCGGATCAAGTCCGGGACGACGATCATCAACCGGTCAGCCGCTTCAGCCGGGCAGGCTGCGATTGCGTGCCTCGATCCGGCGCGCCTTGGCCCTGCCCGTCGCTGCGACAAGGACGCTGGTGCTCAGCAATATGCCCGAGACGAGCAGGCCGACAGCCACCAGTCCCGGCGGGCTGAAATCGGTGCGGGCATCGAGTTCGACCCATTTGCCGATTCGAATGCTGGCGCGGGTGGTCTGACGATCCTTGGATAGACGCATCGATGGCTCCTTGCCCGAGAGGTCGCGGTTCCCTGCCAGCGGTCCCGGATCAAGTCCGGGACGACGATTATCGATCGGTCAGCCGATCGAGCCAGGCCTGCGCCTGCTTCGGCTCACCCACCGCATCGGCCCTTGCCGGACCGCGCGCGGCCAGGAATTCCTGGTGGAGCGCGAAACACTCCATGTCGAGTTGCAAGCGCAGATCGTCGATTTCTTCGGCAAGCTCGTTAAGGCCGTCCACCAGCGGAGCGGCCTTGGCGCGGGTGTGCTTGTCCTTGTTGTGGCCGAACAGGCCCCACTGGCCTGCCGCCGTGACGCGCAGCGCCTCGATCAGCGCGGTTCGGTAATCGATTTCGAGGTCTGCACGGCGCGTGTCCATGCGTTCGAGACGGTCTGCTTTGGCCATGGACCGCTCCTAGAGCATTTTCAGATCAGATGGGACATCTGATGACTCGGAAAATGCGACCGACCGAAATGGGCTACGGCCGGCAGTCAACTCACCAGAGGATGCCGTGCTTGTCGACCGTGATCGGCGGCGGCGCTTCTTCTCCGATGGACTGCAACAGATCGATCTCGATGGTGCGGCACATGGCGTTCAGCGGCAGGTCGTGAACCGTATTGGCAAACGGATCGACCAGATCGTCGCCGATGGCCAGCACCGCAAGGAACATGATCCCGGCCAGGGTCGAGCCCAGCGGCGTCGCCACGCCCAGCGTTTCCACCAGGCCGATCGGCAGCAGGATGCAGAACATGTGCGTGAAGACGGTCGGGAAGAAACGATACTGGTAAGGCAGCGGCGTGTTCTTCAGCCGCTCCATGCCGCCCTGCGAATTGGCGATGTCCACCAGCACGGCTTCCATCTGCGCCTGCTGGATGGTGTCGATCCAGCCATTGCGCCGCGCTTCGTCGATGCGGCGGCCGGTATCGTCTAGGATGCCGTTGGCCACATTGACGCGTTCCAGCGAAGCGTCCGCGTCGCCGCGCGACAGCATGCGCAGCACTTCCGCGTCGGGCTTGATCCGGCGGAGTTGGCAGCGCAGCGCATTGACGTAGGCGATCTGGCGCAGGACGACGCGGCGCTTCAGTTCGGTCGCTTCCGGGTCCGGCATGAAATTCCGGGCAGCACGCGCGATGTTGCGGCTGGCATTGATCATCAGCCCCCACAGCCCGCGGCCTTCCCACCAGCGCTGATAGGCCGAGTTGCTCCGGAATCCCAGGAACAGGGCCAGTGCCGAACCGAACAGCGTCACCGGCAATTCCGGCGCATGGAACGGCAGCACGAAGTACGTCACGGTAACGATGACGTCCCAGACGAACAGCAGGGTCAGCGGCTTCCAGATTTCACGAAAGATCTGGACGGGTTGCAGCGAAGGCGTGACGATCATCGCTTAAGGGTATCTCCGTGAGCGGTAGCGGCCTTGGAGAGCGCGACGGACGTTCCCGAAACCGGCCGCAGGGTGAACCAGTCAGCCCTGTCGATCGCCACGAGGAAGCCCAGCACGCCCAGGCCGAAAAGCAGTAGCAGAAAATTGCCGACAAGCGATTGGCGAAGGCGCGCCCGCTCGGCGTCAGAAACTTGGCGCATGGTGAATCTCCTTCCAGTCACGCGAGTGGACAAGGTGGGGAAGGATAATTTCGTTTGCATCGATGGTTTGTGACAATGTTTTGCTGCAACGCAGCGGTCACGATGTGCAGTGCAGCAAAGACGACGGGATACGGCCCGCTCGCATGCACATTTTGAAATGGAATGGAAATTCCCGGGAATGCCGGTGACACTAGGCGCGCGTGCGCGCTCAGAACGGCAGGGAACCCTTCGCCAGGATCAGTGCCAGTGCGCAACTGCACACAAGAAGGGCACGCAGGAGTTCGTCCTGCCTGAGGTTCCGGGCGCTGTGCGCGAGAGCGACGATACGAGCCATGTGCGCGACGATGCACGCCGACGCGTTGCTATTCCGTTAAAACCCCTGGTCCAACGGAGGCGCGAACCCATTTTCCCGGATTCGCGCCCCGCTCCCATCCAGTCTGCGAATCAGCGCGACGGCATCTGCTGGCTGGAGCAGTGGAACGAGCCGCCGCCCGCCAGCACCGCATCCGCCATCACGCCCACCGTGTCGCGATCCGGGAACAGCGCGGCGATCGCGGCGACGCCCTCGTCATCATGCGGGGTGCCATAGATCGGCACGACCACCAGCTTCGAGGTGATCGCAAAGTTCATGTAGCTGGCCGGCTCGATCCGCGTTCCGGATTCCTGTTCCGATTCGACGCGGCCCGGCGAAGGCACTTCGGCCACCGTCACGCCCATGGCTTCGGCGCGGGCCTTCGCATCGGCGTAGATCGCGGCATTGGGATCGTTCGGACCGGTCGCGCGCGGCAGGGCCAGCACGTTCGGCGCCACGAAGCGCGCCAGATTGTCGACATGGCCATCGGTGTGATCGTTGATGAGGCCGTCGCCCAGCCAGAGCACGCGGTCATAGCCCAGGTCTCGCTTCAAGCGCATTTCCAGATCGCCGCGCGTCAGGTGCGGATTGCGATTCGGGTTGAGCAGGCACTGCTCGGTCGTCGCGACGAGCCCGGTGCCGTCGCCGTCCAGCGCGCCGCCTTCCAGAATCCAGTCGACCGTCTCGACTTCCAGCCCGGCATCGCGGGCCAGTTCGGCGCCGATCTCCTGGTCGCCGTCCATCAGGTACTTGCCGCCCCAGCCATTGAAGCCGAAGCGCATCGCCTTGAGCGCGCCATTGCCGTCGGCCACCACCAGCGGCCCGGTGTCACGCAGCCAGACGTCGCCATAGCGGCGCACTTCCAGCGAAACCTTCGAGGATACGAGCGAAGCCGCCCGTGCCCGGTTGACCTCGTCGCGCACGACCAGGCGCACTTCCTGCCCCGATTCGGCGACGGCGGAGGCGAATTCGGCCATCTGCACTTGCGCGGCTTCGAGAAAGCCCGGCCATTCCACGGGATCGTGCGGGAACCCGATCCAGATCCAGTCCTGCGGATGCCATTCGGGGGGAAGAGCGAACGTCACGGGCAACCTCCTTCAGCCGCGGCGCAGAGCTTGGCGCCGCGTGAACGGCCGAGCGGATAGAAGACCGCCGCCCTGGGAGCAATGCCTCAATGACCCGGAAATGCCTGCACTTGGCGCCGGGCTTGCCCTTTGGAGACGGGCTTGCCCTTGGCGGCGGGGGCAGGCAGGAAGCCGGGATGGATGCCGAACCGAAAGCCGACTGGACAGGCGCGATAGCGCGCGCCCGCGCCCACGCCCCCTATCTCTCCAGCGCGCTCGACCGGCTTCCCGCCCTCACCGAACTGCTGGCCGCCGGCGAGGGCGAGGCTGCGCTGGACTGGGCGCGCAACGCGGGCGAAGGCGCGCCCGGCGTCGGCGCGGCGCTGCGGCGCGAAAAGCAGGCCCTCGCCCTTGCCCTCGCGATCGGCGACCTTGCCGGGGCCTTCCCGCTGCTCAAGGTGACCGGCGAGCTCTCCGCCCTGGCCGATCGCGCGCTGGACGCAGCGATTGCCGAAGGCATCCGCCGCCGCGTGCCCGATGCCGAGCCGGCCGGCTTCCTTGCCCTCGCGCTCGGCAAGCACGGGGCGGGCGAACTCAACTACAGTTCGGACATCGACCCGATCCTGCTGTTCGATCCCCTGCTGCTGCCCCGCCGCGATCGCGACGAGCCGGGCGAAGCGGCCCAGCGCGTCGCCCGCGCGGTGGTGGAAATCCTCGCGGGCGTCACCGACGAGGGCTACGTCTTTCGCACCGACTTGCGGCTGCGCCCGGCATCGGAAGTCAGCCCGCTGGCGATCTCGATCAACGGCGCCCTCACCCATTACGAATCCTCCGCCCTCGCCTGGGAGCGCGCCGCCTTCATCCGCGCCCGCGCCTGCGCCGGAGACGTGCCGGCGGGCGAGGCCTTCCTGGCTGCGATCCGCTCGTTCGTCTGGCGCAAGAGCCTGGACTTCGGCGCCATTGCCGAGATCGGCCGCCTCACCGCGCAGATTCGCGCCAATACGCGCGGCAGCACCACCGTCGGCCTGGGGTTCGATCTCAAGAAAGGTCGCGGCGGCATTCGCGAGGTCGAATTCTACGCCCAGACCCACCAGTTGATCCACGGCGGCCGGAACCCGGCGCTGCGTCTGCGCGGCACTCGCGCCACGCTCGATGCCCTGGCCGAAGCGGGGCTGATTCCGCTCGAAGACGCCCGGCTCCTGGGCGAGAGCTACGACCGCCTGCGCACCGTCGAGCACCGATTGCAGATGATGCAGGACCAGCAGACCCACTCCCTGCCGATGAAGGAGGAACTGCTCGACGAAGTGGCGCGGCTCGACGGACTGCCGGACGGCAGCGCCCTCATCACCGAGCTTACCCGGATCACCGACGCTGTGGGCGAACGCTATGACGCGCTGGTCATGGCCAACCTGCCCACTGGCACCACCGTGTCGGTGCCGGCACCGGCGCAGGAAGACTTGCGCGACGAACTCATGCGCATGGGCTTTTCCGATCCGGACGCCATGGTCGCGCGCATCGAAGGCTGGCTTTCCGGCCGAATGCGCGCCTTGCGCTCCGACGCGGCGCGGCTGGCCTTCGAGGCGATTCGCCCCGGCCTGCTCGCCGCCCTCGCCGCCGCCCCGGAACCGGAGCGGGCAATGGCGCGCTGGGAGCAATTGCTCAACAACCTGCCCACCGCGATCAACCTGTTCCGCCTGCTGGAAGCCCGCCCGGCGCTGATCGAGCGCCTCGCCCGCATCCTCAGCCTGGCCCCGCCGCTCGCCGACGCCCTCGCCCGCCGCGCCGACCTGCTCGACCCGCTGATCGACGCCAGCGCCTTCGACCTGCCCGGAACCCTGCCAGACCTCGTCACGGAATTCGGACACTTCGAGCCGGGCGACGATTACGAGCGCAAGCTCAACATCGTGCGTCGCAAGGTCGGCGACCGCCGCTTCGCCCTTGGGGTGCAACTGATCGAAGGCGTCAACGATCCGCTCGACATCGGCCATGCCCTCGGCCGAATCGCCGAAGCCGCGCTCGTCGTGCTCACCGATGCCGCCGTGGCGGAATTTCGTGAGGTCCATGGCGGCGTGCCGGATAGCGAACTGGTGGTCCTGGGCCTCGGCCGCATGGGCGGCGGCGTCCTCACCCATGCCTCCGACCTCGATCTCATCTATCTTTTCACCGGCGACTTCGCAGGCGAATCGGACGGGCGGCGCCCGCTCGGCGCCACGCTCTACTATAACCGTCTGTCCCAGCGCGTGACCGCCGCCCTTTCGGTGCAGACCGCCGAAGGCGCGCTCTACGAGGTGGACACCCGGCTGCGTCCCTCGGGCGAACAGGGTCCGCCCGCCGCCAGCCTCGAAAGCTTCGCCCGCTACCAGCAGGAACAGGCCTGGACCTGGGAGCACATGGCCCTGTGCCGCGCGCGTGCGCTCTATGGTTCCAGCGAAGCCCGCGAGCGGCTCGGTACGATCGTCCGCGACGTCCTCACCGCATCGCGCGATCCTGCCAAGCTGCGGACGGACGTGCTGGAAATGCGCACCCGCATGGCCGGGCACAAGCCGCCCAAGGGGCCGCTCGACGTCAAGCTCATGCGCGGTGGACTGGTGGATCTCGAATTCCTGGTCCACTTCACCCAGCTCCGCAACGGCACCGGTCTCGACGCGGACCTTGGTGAAGCGCTGCGCCAATTGACCGCGCAAGGGTTGCTCCCGGCCAGCCTGGAACCGGCGCATGACGTGCTCACCCGCCTGCTCGTCGCCGCCCGACTGCTGGCGCCCGATTCGTTGAAGCCCGTGGACGCCGCCTGCATGGCGCTCGTGCGCGCTTGCGGCTATGGCCGCTGGCAAGACCTCGAAACCGCCCTCGACCAGGCCCGCGCACAAGTCGCCGCGGCCTGGGCGCAGGCCTTCGACGAAGCTTTGGAGATCACCCGATGACCACCCGTCCGGCTGCCGGCGACACCTTCCCCGACATTGCCCTGGAAACGCCCGAAGGCGGCAGCGTGAAGCCTTCCGATTTCGCGGGCCGCAAGCTGGTCGTGTTCTTCTACCCCAAGGACAGCACCCCGGGCTGCACCACCGAGAACATCGATTTCTCGGCCCTAAAGGACCAGTTCGAAGCCGCCGGTACCGCGCTGCTCGGCGTCAGCAAGGATTCCGCCAAAAAGCACCAGAACTTCATCGCCAAGCACGATCTCAAGGCACCGCTCGCCACCGATGCCGAGGAAAACGGCCTCTCCGACGCGCTCGGCATCTGGACCGAAAAGCAGAATTACGGCCGCACCTACATGGGCATGGTCCGCACCACCTACCTGATCGGACCGGACGGCAAGATTGCCCGCGTGTGGGACAAGGTGAAGGTCAAGGACCACGCCCAGCAGGTGCTGGAGGCCGCGAAGGCCCTCTGATGACCCGTTTTCCCGAAGCCGTTTCGGTCGCCGCCGCGATCCGCGAAGTGCTGCTCGAATGCGATCCCCGCGCCAAGGTGATGGGGACGCGCAAGGTGGCGCGGGACTGGCGGCTGGGCAGGCTGTCCTTCGCATTCGACGTCGCCATGCCCGAAAGTCCGGGTAGACCCGATGCTCCGGAACTGCTGCCGCCGAACCGCATGCCCAAACGCGGCAAGGGGGGCTCCGAAAAAGGGCGAATCGCCCTCTGGCACGCTTTGGCCCATATCGAGTTCGTCGCTATCGATCTTGCCCTCGACATGGCGGGACGCTTCGGGGGCGAGATGGGTGAGGCTTTCGTCAGCGATTTCCTGGCCGTCGCGGCGGACGAGGCCATGCATTTTGCACTGATCGACCGGCACTTGCGCGGCCTTGGCAGCAGCTATGGCGCCTTGCCCGCCCATGACGGGTTGTGGGAAGCGGCCCACAAGACCCGCGGCGATGTCGGCGCGCGTCTTGCGGTGGTGCCGATGGTGCTGGAAGCACGCGGCCTGGACGTCACTCCGGCTACGCTCCAACGCGTCAGGGCCAACGGCGACGAACGCGGTGCAACCATCCTCCAGCGAATCCTTGACGATGAAATCCGGCATGTTCGTTTCGGCGCAAATCATTTCGCCGACGTCGCCAAACGGTTGAACCAGGACCATGACACCCTCTGGAAAGCCCTGGTTTCCCGCCACTTTGGCGGGGCTGTTAAGCCGCCGTTCAACGACTCGGCGCGTCTCGCTGCCGGTTTATCGCGGGATCTCTACGGCAGTATTGCCTGTTAACGATCCTTCGGGATAACTCGCAAGCAGAGACGGCGGGGGGTTCCGACCATCTCCAGAAAAGGGTTTGCGCGGCGCGCCTTCGTGCGTGTTCGTCATAGATACAAGCGTCGTGGCCTCAGGGTTCGCGGCGGATAACAAGGTATTGCGAGTGGTCGTAACGAAATTCTTCGCCAAGTTCCGCGCAGTGACCGGTGCCGTCGCCGTAGCAGGATCTCTTGTCGCCGCTCACCCGGCGATGGCCAACAGCAGCGCTGCCGCTGCCGACATTTCCGCCCCGCTTCGTTCGGCCCAGTCCGGCAACCAGGCAGCCGGCGGAGAAGACGAGCAGTTCCGCAATCTCTTCAGCTCCTGGCAGAACTTCGAGGAAACCGGCCTCGCTTCCGCCAAGGCCAAGCCCTCCATTCCCGGCGCAGCAAAGCTTAGCGCGGTCTCGATCCCTTCGCGTACTCCGCTTGAAGGTCTCAAGCTGACCAGCAGCTTCGGCATGCGCAACCACCCCATTCTCGGCGGCCGCCGCGCCCACAAGGGCATCGACCTCGGCGCCCCGATCGGCACCCCGATCTATGCCACCGCAGACGGCGTCGTCGGCAAGGCTGCCTGGTTCGGCGGCTACGGCCTCTACGTTTCGCTTGAGCACGGCGGAGACCTCGAAACCCGCTACGGCCACATGTCGCGCCTCAACGTTGCCGAAGGCCAGATGGTCCACAAGGGCGACGTGATCGGCTTCGTCGGCACCACCGGTAACTCGACCGGCCCGCACCTCCATTATGAAGTCCGCGTTGACGGCCAGGCCGTGAACCCGATCCCCTACATGCAGGGCGATCGCATGGCGGCAGCCGAAAACGGCGCCACCGGCGGCTGATAGAGTTCCAGATCGGCAAGGAGCTGCACCAAGACAGCCCGGCCACAACGGTTTGGAGAGGAGGGAAGAGGCGGCCGAAAGGCCGCCTTTTCTTATGCCCGACGCTTATTGTGGATGCAGCTTACCGACATGCAGCATCGGCGGCCATTCCCCTCGGAACGCATAGATATCGTTCTTTACCAGCGCGCAGAGCTCCGGGTTCCCGCTCGGGGTAATTGCGCTCTTTTCCGAGGATTTGCAGCGCCGCGTCGCTGTTGAAGCGACGGTTGTCCTGCTTCCGCATGCGGTCGGTGACGTGGTCCATATGCCCCGGCCACCATTTCAAGTCGTGCTCGGCAGCCACCGCGCGGCCCAGATCGCCCGACTGGACGCATATCGAGCGCTCCATCCTCGCGCCTTCATCGACGATCGTAACGACAGCGGCATTCGAGGAAGAATTTCCCCAATGCGTGACCGCTTCCTGGAAAATGCCATCCGCATCGTGCGGAACGGATCTCGGCTCTGGCGAATGGGTTCCGGTGTCCGCAAGCAGGGCCAAAGCGACAAACCGCGTTATCATATCGATGCTCCGATCCAGAAACCAGGCATGGATGCGCCAGACGGTACTCGGAGTCGACACTCAGAAAGCAACGATCGATATCCTTTCCGTAAGTGCACTGACGAAAAAAGGGCAGCACCACCCAGCAGTTAGGGATGGAGCTACTGTAGATCACCGCCTGCGGTCGGGGCGGGAAATCCCGAGAGTAGTACAGTTAGATTCCGGTCGGACCGAAATCGCTCAATTCGGGAAGGCGAAGTGCATGGATCAAAGCAGCGCTATCGCGGGCGCGAGAATTCCCGTTGAAGCGCGCGTCCCATGGCCTGAAGGTCATTGGTAACTGCTAGAGTCCAGGAGCGCATACCCGACTTCACTGCCTCCTCGCGCATTGTGCTGCCGGCCTCAGCATTTCGTCCTCGATGGAAGAGATATCCGCGTCGAGTTTCTTTCTGCTGGAGCTATCTGCGTGTGATGGAATCAAAAACGCCCCCGAAGCTGTAGCTTTGGAGGCGTTGCAAATAGAGATGGTTGCGGGGGTAGGATTTGAACCTACGACCTTCAGGTTATGAGCCTGACGAGCTACCGGGCTGCTCCACCCCGCGT
>NZ_JBJDRF010000091.1:0-11089 GCF_044987305.1 Novosphingobium sp. ZW T3_23 | reverse complement strand
CCGGCGGTGCGGCGCAGCGTATCGATGGCATAGGCAAGCTGGAAGTCTTCGATGCCCTGCTTCTTCAGATCCTCTGCCGAGGCCTTGAAGCGGGGGTCGTCCTTCTTGTCGGTTTCCAGTTCCTTGTCGTCCAGCGAGGCCTCGTTGATGAGATGGCCGCGCAGATCGGATTCGCGCACGGCCCGCTCGGCGCGGGCGCGGGCATCGGGGTCGGAAAGCTGCGGAACCTTGATGTCCGGCATGATGCCGCCTTCCTGCACCGAATGGCCGGACGGCGTGAAGTAACGCGCGGTGGTCAGCTTCACGGCGCTGTTCTTGTCGAGCTGGATGAAGGACTGGACCGAGCCCTTGCCGAACGTGCGTTCGCCCATGACGACGGCGCGATGCTGGTCCTGGAGCGCGCCGGCGACGATCTCGGATGCCGAGGCCGATCCGGCATCGACCAGCACGACGATCGGCATGCCCTTCACGATATCGCCCTTGAACATCGATTCGGCGCGGTAATACTGGTTCTCGCTGGCGATGCGGCCGCGCTGCGACACGATCACGCCCTTGTCGAGGAACAGGTCGGACAATGCCACGGCCTCGTCCAGCGAGCCGCCGGGGTTGGACCGCAGGTCGAGCACGAGGCCGTCGAGCCGGCTTCCCTTGGTGGCAGCCTGCTTCTTGAGATCGGCGATGCCCTTGTTCACGAAGTTGCCGACATCGCGCGAGAACTCGTTCACCGAGATCACGCCCACTTCGTTCTTCAGTTCCCAGGTCACCGGTTCCAGCTCGATCACGCCGCGCGTCACGGTCACGTCGAAAGGCTTGTCCCGGCCGGGACGGAAGATCGTCAGGCGGATCGAGGTGCCGGCCTGACCGCGCATCTTGGACACCGCCTCGTCCAGATCGCGCTCGTAATAAAGCACGCCGTCGAGGTGGGTGATGTAGTCGCCCGCCTTGAGGCCGGCCTTTTCCGCCGGGCTGCCCTTGAACGGGGAGACGATCTTCACCGCGCCGTCATCTTCCACGACGGAGAGACCAAGGCCGGTGTAGTTGCCGTCGATCATGGTCTCCAGCCGCTGGAGCGAAGGACCGTCGAGATAGTTGGAATGGGGATCGAGGCTGGCCAGCATGCCGTCGATCGCGCCCTTGATCAGCTTGTCGTCGTCAACCTGGTCGACGTAGTTGGCCTTGACCAGTTCGTAGATCGTGAAAAGCTTGCTGAATTCGGGATTCACGCGGCTGTCCACCGCGGCAAGACCGGACGTCGCCACGGGAAGGGCGGCAACGGCCGACACCAACAGGGCAGCGCGCATCAGGGGTGCGAATTTCATCGGGCGATAAGGCCTTTTCGTACGTCACGCCGGCTGAAAGCCGGGAGGAAGAACTTGACTGTAATCCTACAGAGCCGCCCGCACAATTGCCTAGGACGTAAACTTGGAACGCGGCGGAAGCATTGCGTATCCTGGGGCTTTGAGGATGAATGGAGGGTTGCGGGCGCGTCTAAAGTGATCGGATATATTGTAGAGGGTTAACCGCCTCCCCCCGCCGACGCAGTTCCACCATGATGCGCGGATCGCCCGGCCCGGTCGCTCCCAGCGGTGCCCCGGCCACCACCTGGCGGCCCACCTCGACATCGAGCCGGGTCATTCCGGTGATCAGCGAAGTCCAGCCGCCGCGATGCTCGATGATCGCGATGCGGCCATAGCCGCGATAAGGGCCCGCGAAGGCGACTCGCCCGGCAGCCGGCGCGACGACCTGGGCATTGGCGCGCGTGGCCAGAGTCAGGCCCCGCGATGCCGCCTGGCCGGGCAACATCTCGCCGAATCCCGTCAGGAGGCGGCCGGTGACCGGCAGCATGTAGCTCGCCAGTCCTTCGGGAACCGGCACGAACTGCGAGGCTTCGATCACGCGCGCTTCCTCAGGCCGGGGAGGTCGCATCGTCGGACCGGGCAAGGCGGCAAGCTGTTCGCGCAGAGCGCCCTGCTCTCCCATGAGGTCGACCAGATCGCCCAGATCGCGCGCCTTTTCCGACAGGGCCAGCGCCCGCTCCCCTTCGCGCGCGGCGATGCCGCTGGCGGCGCGACCGGCAAGGCGCTGGCGGGATTCGAGCACGGCCAGGGCCTGTCGCCGTTGGCGCATCTGGCCTTCCATCTCGGCCAGCACATGACCGGCCGCCCGCGCCTGCTGTTCCAAAGCCCGGCCGCGCTCTATCTCGGCGCGCAGGCCGCGCGTGCGACGTTCCACCTCGGGCATCATCGTATCGAGCAGCGCGCGCAGATAGACCGCATCCTGCACCGACCCCGGACGCAGCACGGCCAGGAGCGGCGGACGACGTGACAGCCGCTGGAGTGAACCGGTCAACCGGGCAAGCGGGGCCTGCTTTTCCGCAAGGCGCTCCCGCAGGTCCACCCGCTCCAGCGCGATGAGCCGTACCTGCGCCCGCTGGGCGGCGATGGCGGCTTCGGTTTCCTGGATGCGCGCGGCAAGAGCGGCGGTTTCCCGCGCTGTCCGTTCGGCCTGCTCGGTCACCTGACGCGCCTTGGCCTCCAGCTTTTCGGCACGGTGCCGGGCTGCGTCGCTCTCGCGCCGTGCCGCGAGCATGTCGCGCTGAGCGGAAGTGGCATCCGCCGCGGGATCGAGGATCGCCAGAGAACCGGTTTGAGTCAGCCCCTCCCCCGCGAGCACGACTACGCCTGCCGCGAGGACGGCAAAGAGGGTGATGGAGGATCGCGACGTCACGCCGCGACGATTAGGGCAGCGCGAGTCCGGCGAAAAGAGGAAAGCGCCGCTTCTAAGGAAATGCCGGTATGTCGCGAATCGAAGCAACGTCATCCTGAACTTGGTTCAGGATCCATTTCTGACCATCGGCGGTGGTTTGCGTTGCAAGATAGATCCTGAACCAAGTTCAGGATGACGGGCTTTGGGGCAAAGGCAGCGCGCCTCTCTGCAGTCGATCACCCCGATCGGTGATAGGGATGGCCCGCCAGGATCGCAGTCGCGCGCCAGAGCTGCTCGGCCAGCATCGCGCGGGCCATGAGGTGGGGCCAGGTCATCTTGCCGAAGCACAACAGATGATCGGCCCTTGCCCGTGCCTCGTCGCCGTGACCATCGGCAGCGCCGATCAGGAACCGGCACTCGCGCACGCCCTCGTCTCGCCAACGGCCGAGCAGCGCGGCGAACTCCTCGGAACTCATCGCCTTGCCGCGCTCGTCCAGCAGAACTTCGCGATAAGGAGTATGCGCCGGCGGCGGCACCTTGCCGCCCACGTCCGGCAGCTCGCTATGCCGGAACGGCCAGGTCAGGCGCTTGGCATAGCGATCGAGCAACTCGCCCTCGGGTGAGCGGGCGATCTTGCCGCGGGCGATGATGTGAAGAAGCATGGGTGCGAGAACCCCGATCCGGGCCGGAGAAGAAGCGCCAAAGGCATGGCGAAAGCAGGCCAGAACCGAAAGAGGCCCGCCGGGCGCGAAACGACGTGCCGGGAAGCCGCGTTGAGGTCGGTTCCGGGCCCGGCTCCCAGAGGGGCCGGGGATCCGTCAGTCGCGATCCGCCAGTCGCTTTGGCGACGCCGCTCAGGCCGCGCCGGACGGTCCGTCGAAGCCCCACATCCTTTCCAGGTTGTAGAAGCTGCGCACTTCCGGGCGGAAGAGGTGGACGATCACGCCGCCGGCATCGACCAGCACCCAGTCGGCTGCCGGAAGACCTTCGATGCGGGAATGACCGAAGCCGCCCTGCTTCAGGCGCTCGCCAAGTTTCTGGGCCATCGCCGCCACCTGGCGGGTCGAACGGCCCGATGCGATCACCATGAATTCGGCGATCGTCGACTTGCCTGCCAAGTCGATGGTCACGATGTCCTGCGCCTGGTCGTCATCCAGGGATTGCAGGACGAGAGCCAACTGCGGGTCGTCTGACTCGACCGTGGCGAGGGGCGTTGCGCCGGTTGCGGCCGGCTGTATCTGTGCCTGTGGCATCTTAAGTAGGGTCTGCTCCTTTCAGCGACCGAACCGGCCTTGCATGGGATGCTTTCGCATCGAATGCCTTGCCGCGCTCGATCTGATCATTGGATTTCCGGGCATGCGTACGAGAGGCGGTTAGCCTGCTCACGCTGCATCTCCGGGTATCGGGCGGTGGGTAACATCGTCTCTCAGCGAATCGATGTCCCAATGTCCCACGGTATCGGAGCCTGCCTGCGGAAGCCTGCTTATCAGCTTCCGGGCCCACTCCGGATTGGCCTGGCGGATCGCCGTGGCCGACCGGGAATCGGGGTCGAATCGCAATGTCACCAGCGCGGGTGCGCTCCACCTTTCCGGACCACGAAGACTAGGACGGGGCCTCCGGAACCTCCCCAACCAGGCCATCGCGGGGCTCGCGACAGCGGCACCATCATACCCCGGACGGGCGATTACCGCAATCGGCATGAGTCGTGCGATCGCACGCCAGTCTTTCCAGCGATGGAACTGGGCCAGATTGTCCGCTCCCATCAGCCACACGAAGCGGCGTTTGGGGTAGCGCCGGAGAAGCTTTCTCAGCGTATCGACCGTGTATCGCGTGCCCAGTTCGCGCTCGATCGCGGTCACCCGGATCGGTGCGCGACGGGCCTGTCGCCGCGCCGAAAGCACGCGCGCGGCCAGCGGTGCCATGCCCGCTTTCGGCTTCAGCGGATTCCCAGGCGAGACCATCCACCAGACCTCATCGAGCCCGAGCGCGTCCGCCGCGAACAGGCTGATGCGCCGGTGCCCGCCATGGGCCGGGTTGAAGCTTCCCCCCAGCAGCCCGGTGATCGGCCCGTTGCGCGTTCGATGATCGGGCATGGGAAAGGCCGGCCGCCTCAGCGTGCGGACGTCAGGGCCGTTCCTGCCCGGTTCCGCGTACCAGCCACTTGTACGTGGTCAGCCCTTCGAGCGCGACCGGACCGCGCGCATGGAGTCGTCCGGTGGCGATGCCGATTTCCGCGCCCAGGCCGAATTCGCCGCCATCGGCAAACTGGCTGGACGCGTTGACCATGACGATCGCGCTGTCGACTTCCGCCAGGAATCGGTCCGCCGCTGCCGGATCGGCGGCGACGATGGCATCGGTGTGATGCGAGGAATGCGCCGCGATATGGTCCATGGCGGCATCGAGCCCATCGACGACGGCCACCGAAAGCACCGCATCCAGGTACTCGGTATCCCAATCCTCTTCGCTGGCAGGCAGCACACGCGGATCGAGCGCCTGCGCACGGGCGTCACCGCGCAATTCGCAACCGGCGTCGGCCAGTGCCCGCACCACCTCGGCCGAAGCGGGGAACTGCGTGTCGAGCAGCAGCGTCTCCATCGATCCGCAGATCCCGGTGCGGCGCAGCTTGGCGTTGAGCGCTATGCCGCGCGCCATTTCCGGATTGGCGGAAGCGTGGACATAAGTGTGGCAGATGCCGTCGAGATGGGCGAGCACCGGTACCCGCGCATCGGCCTGGACGCGTGCGACCAGGCTCTTGCCACCGCGCGGCACGATCATGTCGATCAGGCCCGCTGCCGTCAGCATCGCGCCCACCACCGCGCGGTCCTGCGTCGGCACCAGTTGGACGGCGGCGGAGGGAACGCCCGCCTGTTCCAGGCCGGCGACCATCGCCGTCAGGATCGCCCGATTGGAATGGAGCGCCTCGCTGCCGCCGCGCAGCAGTACCGCGTTGCCCGAACGCAGGCAGAGCGCCGCCGCATCGGCAGTCACATTGGGGCGGCTTTCATAGATGATGCCGATCAGGCCGATCGGAATGCGCACGCGCGAAAGCTTCAGGCCGTTCGGTCTTTCGCTTTCGGAAATAACCTCGCCCACGGGATCGGGTAGCGTCGCCACCTGCTCCACCGCATCGGCAATCCCGGCAAGGCGAGCGGGATCGAGACGCAGGCGATCGAGCATGGCATCCGTGAGCCCCTTGGCCTGACCCGCTTCGACGTCCCGTGCATTGGCTTGCAGGATAGCCGGTTCCGCCAAGCGCAGGGCGGCGGCGGCGGCGCGCAAGGCCTCGCTCTTCTGCGCATCCGTCAGGCACGCCAGCACACGCTGGGCCGCACGGCCATGGGCGCCAAGTCGCGCTACGAGCGCTTCGGGCGACTCGCCGGCAGCGACGTCCGTCTCCTTGTCGAGACGGGTGTCGGCGGCGGAAGTGGTCTGCACGTTCATGACAGCGGCCTAGCACCCTTGTGCGATACTGTCACCGAGCGGAGCAGGCGCCGCTGCGCTTTTGCCATTCTCGATAAAGCGCTTGAAAAATCCTGTTTTTTTGACGAATCAACCGAAACGGTAGATGAACGGACCAACGCGAATGCAGCACTGGTTCCTCAGTTCATCGCACGAATGAACCACCTCAACCGGATTCGGCAACGAGTCACGGCAAGTCGATTCGCCACATTGCCCGGCCCCTGCTAGCCCGCCGCTCCGGGTTCAAGCCAAAAATCACGCGGGGTCGTTTTGAAATCAACATCTGCCGGGACGCTTGCCAAGCGTCTCAAGGCGGCGTTCCCGGATCGCGAGCTGATCGTGCGATCGCAGGGACAGGTCCGCTTCATCCGTTTCTCTTCGGGCATGCAGAAAGCCGCCGCCGGCGTCGCCGTGTCGCTGGTCGGTGCCTGGTGCGTTTCGATGGGCGCCATGGCGCTGTCGCAGTTTTCCGCAAGCACCGAGCAGGCCGCGCTGGCCACGCGGGAGGCGAAAGTCGCCGATGCCGCCGGCAAAGTGGCGAAGTATCGCGAGAACCTGGACGGTACGGTGGCCGATCTTGCCCGTCGCCAGCAATTCATCGAAAAGATGATCGACGCGCATATCGGTGAGCTGCCCGAGGAAACGGAAGCGCCCGCCGCTCCGCCGACTCCGGCCTCCAAGCTCAGCGCCGCCCTGCCCGAGGCGAGCAAGCTGCAGCAGATCAAGTCCTCGCAGCTCGCGCTGGTCGATCGCCTGACCCGCTATGCCGATCACCGCGCCACGCTCGCTTCCGACACGATTCGCAAACTCGGCCTGAATCCGGCCCCGATGATGGCCCGCGCCCGTTCGAAGGTGGCGGAAGGTGGTCCGCTCGAACGCCTCGCCACCGGCGCGGATGGATCGCTGGACCCGCGCTTCCGCCGTCTTGGCCTCAGCCTTGCGCGCATGGACGCGCTGGAAAACGGTCTGGCATCGATCCCCCAGGTGCAGCCCGCACACGTCGCCTATGTCTCGTCGAGCTACGGGTACCGTTCCGATCCCTTCAACGGCAGCGCGGCCTTCCATGCCGGCCTGGACTTCCCCGGCCCGATGGGATCGCCGATCTACGCCGCCGCCAAGGGCAAGGTCTCGTTCGTGGGCCAGCGCCAGGGCTATGGAAACTGCATCGAGATCAGCCATGGCAATGGCCTGATGACCCGCTACGGCCACCTTTCCGCGTTCGGCGTCCGCGTCGGGCAGGATGTGGACGGCGGCACCCGCATCGCCGCGATGGGCAGCACCGGCCGCTCCACCGGCCCGCACCTCCACTTCGAAGTGCGCGTCAACAATCGCCCGATGAATCCGCGCCCCTTCCTGGAGGCCGCCCGCAATGTTCAGCAAGAAGCCCGATAACACCATGGTCAAGAACTTCACCAGCCACCGTACCGGCCCGACCTCGGGCTTCTCGATGCTCGGCAACGACATCACGCTCACCGGCAACGTCGAAGCCTCCGCCGATCTCCACATCGACGGTCGCGTGATCGGCGACATCACCTGCAAAGCCCTGGTCCAGGGCGAGGACAGCGAGATCGCCGGCGGCATTTCCGCCGAATCGGTGCGGATCGCCGGCACCGTGCGGGGCACGATCGCCGCGCGGGAAGTCGTCATCCTCAAGAGCGCGCAGATCATCGGCGATGTCGCCTATGACGCTCTCACCATCGAGCAGGGCGCGCGGCTGGAAGGTCGCCTCAGCCCCAATGGCGGGCAGATGCCGCCCGCGCTCGCACGCCTGCCGCACGCGGGTTCGAGCAGCGAAGCGGAAGTCGTCATCGCTGCCGAGTAAATCCGCCGGCGGCGCCCTTAGCGGCGCGCAGCAAAAAGGCCCGCGACAGTCACCTGTCGCGGGCCTTTTTGTGTCGGCGATTACCGGGAAGCGATTACTCGCCCTGGTTGCCTGCGGCTTCGGCGGCGCGCTTGGCTTCAAGCCATGCGGCGACTTCGGCTTCCTGCGCGGCTTCGCTGGCGGCGCGCGAGGCAGCCTCGCGTTCGGCGCGCAGTTCGTCGATCAGGGCCTGACGATCGTCGGTCAGACGCTCGTCGGTCTGGCCGTCGTCCTGAATCCCGGCCTTCTTCGCGGCCTTGAACACGATGGCGTCCAGCTCACGCTGCGAGCAGAGCCCCAGCGTGACCGGATCCTTGGGCGTGATGTTGGCGATGTTCCAGTGCGAACGATCGCGGATGGCCGCGATGGTGTTGCGCGTGGTGCCGATCAGCTTGCCGATCTGCGCGTCCGAAACCTCGGGATGGTTGCGCAGGATCCAGGCGATGCCGTCCGGCTTGTCCTGGCGCTTCGAAACCGGGGTGTAGCGCGGCCCCTTGGTGCGGTTCGACGTGACCGGCACCTTGAACATGCGCAGCTTGTATTCGGGGTTGGCCTGCCCCTTCTCGATTTCTTCCATCGTCAGCTCGCCCGAACGCACGGGGTCGCGACCGGTGTACTTGCTGGATGCCAGGTCGTCGGCCATCGCCTGCACTTCGAGCATGTGCAGGCCGCAGAATTCGGCAATCTGCTCGAAGGTCAACGCGGTGCTGTCGACCAGCCACGAGGCGGTCGCGTGCGGCATCAGCGGAGTGGGCTGGCTCATGTCTCTATCTCCGGCGGAAACAATAAGGGCCGCCCCTTCGCGGAGCGGCCGTACAGAGCCGATTTAGGGAAACTTTGTCCATTCGGCAAGCGAAAGCCTTGCTTTCGGCAACTCTGTTCTACGCAGCGCCGCCACGATTCGACCTGGACGCGGTTCAGACTTCCAGAACGATCTTGCCGATGTGGTCTCCCGCTTCCATCCGGGCATGGGCGGCAGCCGCCTCGCGCAAGGGGAAGCGGCGGTCCATGACCGGCCGCAGGATGCCTTCCTCGAACAGCGGCCAGGCGTTGGCGCGAATCTCCTGCGCCAGCAGCGCCTTGAAGGAATCCGTGCGCGGCCGCAGGGTCGATCCGGTCAGCGTATAGCGCCGGCTCATGACGACGGCCATGTTGAGTTCCGCCTTCACGCCGCCCTGCACGGCGATGGTGACATGGCGGCCATCGGGCGCCAGGCACTTGAGATTGCGCGAGACGTAGTCCCCCGCGATCATGTCGAGCACGAGATCGACACCCCTGCCCTCAGTGATCCGCGCGACTTCCTCCACGAAATCGGTGGCGCGGTAGTCGATTGCGTGATCGGCGCCGATCTCCAGCGCGCGGGCGCTCTTGTCCGGCGAACCGCAAGTCACGATCACGGTAAGGCCGAACTGTCGGCAGAGCATCGTCGCCATCGTGCCGATGCCGCTGGTGCCGCCGTGAATCAGGATCGTCTCCCCTTCCCGCGCCCAGCCCCGCTCGAAGACGTTGTGCCAGACCGTGAAGAGTGTTTCCGGCAGGGCCGCCGCCTCATCCAGCGCCAGCGATTCGGGCACCGGCAGGCAGGCGCCGACCTTGGCTATGCAGTATTCCGCATAGCCGCCGCCCGCCACCAGCGCGCAGATCTTCTGGCCCGGCTCCAGTTCCGTCACTCCCTCGCCCAGGGCAACGACCTGCCCCGAAACCTCGAGCCCGGGAAGCGGAGAGGCCCCCGGCGGCGGCGGGTACTTGCCCTGCCGCTGGACGACGTCCGGCCGGTTGACCCCGGCAAAGGCGACCTTGACCAGCACCTCGCCCGCGCCGGGTACCGGGACAGGCACGATAACAGGCTGCAGAACCTCGGGACCGCCGGGCGCTTCGAAGCCGATCGCCGTCATCGCGTTAGGTATGTTAACTGACATGATCATCCTGTTGCCACAGTCCCACTTTGAAGTGGAACATATTTTCAGGCCATTGACAGGGCTAAAGCACAGTCCGATGTTGCGGTGCAATGGACGAGGACGATCGACCGCGGCGGCGGTCGCCCGAAGGAGACTTCGGAGCTGCCAGCCTTCTCGCCAGCGAAAGCCTGGATCGCTTTTCGCTGGACGAACTCGATGCACGCATTGCGCTCCTCGAATCTGAAATCGAACGGATCAGGGCCCATCGTGGGAAAGCCTCGGCGCATATGCTCGCCGCGGAAGCTCTATTCAGGTCGAAGAAAGCATGATCGGCGCCACTCTTAACCCGCCACCTCGCAACAACCCGGAGCGTCCCTATATTATGAAATGAACGCGAGCCCTCCCAAAACTCATCCGCCCGGCTTCGGGCAAGGAGAGTCTCCCTCTGAAATGAAAGTCTTTTAAATGCCTAGTTTCGCGCAAAGCCTGGAAAAGACACTGCACTCGGCCCTGTCGCACGCTTCCGAGCGCAGCCACGAGTATGCCACGCTGGAGCACCTGCTGCTCGCCCTGATCGACGATCCGGATGCGGCACAGGTCATGCAGGCATGCGGCGTGGAACTTGGCGACCTCGGTGACGTGGTCCGTCAGTATCTCGACCAGGAATACCAGTCGCTCAAGACCGAGGAAAAGGGCGATCCCGCCCCCACCGCCGGCTTCCAGCGCGTGATCCAGCGAGCGATCCTGCACGTCCAGTCGTCCGGCAAGGACACCGTCACCGGCGCCAACGTGCTGGTTGCGCTGTTCTCCGAGCGCGATTCCTACGCGGTCTACTTCCTGCAGCAGCAGGACATGAGCCGTCTCGACGCCGTCAGCTACATCAGCCACGGCATCGGCAAGGGCGGCAAGCGCGTCGAGGAACGCAATTCCAAGGGCAGCGAGGAACACGCCCCCACGCCCGAGGAAAAGGCCGAGGCCAAGAACGCCAGCAAGAAGGATTCGGCGCTCGACCAGTTCACCGTCAATCTCAACGACAAGGCGCTGAACGGCAAGGTCGATCCCCTGATCGGTCGCGGCCCCGAAGTGGACCGCACGATCCAGATCCTCTGCCGCCGTTCGAAGAACAACCCGCTCTATGTGGGCGATCCCGGCGTCGGCAAGACCG
>NZ_JBJDRF010000090.1:0-12932 GCF_044987305.1 Novosphingobium sp. ZW T3_23 | reverse complement strand
AAGGCCCTTACCGCTGGGTGCTCGATCCCGTCGATGGCACGCGCCCCTTCATCTGCGGCCTCCCCGTCTGGGGCACCCTGATCGGCCTTACCCATGCGGGCCGCGCCGAACTCGGCATGATGAGCCAGCCTTTCACCGGCGAGCGCTTCTGGGCCGACAGAAACGGAGCATGGACCGAGCGGCACGGCATCCGCTCTAAACTCGCAACGCGCGATGTGGGATCACTCTCGCAAGCCATCCTGCACACGACATCCCCCGAACATTATCACGATCCACTGAAAGCTGGCTTCGAGCGCCTGTCCGGCGCTGTGCGCATGACGCGCTACGGCGGGGAATCCTATGCGATGGCCATGCTCGCGGCGGGACGCATCGACCTCGCCCTGGAGCCTTCGCTCCAGCCCTATGACATCGTTGCGCTGATCCCCATCATCGAACAGGCGGGCGGCGTGGTCACGACGCTGGATGGCGGGCGCGCCGAGAATGGTGGCCCGGTGTTAGCCTCTGCAACGGCCGAACTCCATGAACAGACCCTAGCCCTGCTCAGCTGTGGCTCATAAATGACTGCTGCTATCGTAAGCTGCCGTATGTCTGAGCCACCGCGAACGGCAGAAAGGTCCCAGGCGCCCGTGTCCGGCTCTCTACCGGAAACGGGCGCCCAAGGGTTCAGATCTCCGTGTTTTCGGCAAGGGCCAGCGCGTCCTCCACGTCGATCCCGAGATAGCACACCGTATTCTCTATCTTACAGTGGCCGAGAGGGATCTGGACGGCCCGTAGGTTGCCGGTCGCCCTGTAGATGATCGATGCCTTCGTTCGCCGAAGCGAGTGGGTGCCATACTCGCTTCGGATCAAACCGACCCCTGTCACCCATTCATCGACAAGCCGAGCATACTGGCGAGTGCTGAGATGCCCATTATGATCAACTCGACTCGGGAACACATAATCGTCCACCGTGCCGCCCCGGCGTTCGAGCCATGCTAGCAAGCTCGCTCGAGCATCTGGCAGCAGTTCGAACTGAACGGGCCGTCCCGTTTTTTGCTGCATCACGATTGCCCGCGTTCGGATCTGTCCGCCGCTGACAATGTCGCAGATTTTCATCTGCACCAAGTCGCAACCCCGAAGCTTGCTATCGATCGCCAGATCGAAAAGCGCCCGATCTCGCAGGCGGCGGCGCTGATTGAGGTAAAAGCGGATTTCCCAAATTTGCTTCGGTTTCAGAGCCCGCTTTGCACCCACGGTCCTTCCGGCATTCCAAACCGGACGCTTGGTGGCGGTGAGTTCTGTTTCAGGCATCTCCATGATCGTTCTCCTATGGCCACATTGGCCATCTGCAGAACGCTTGCCGAAGAGGATTCGAAGGAGCGACTTTGGGGCTCATGCCGACCAAACCAAGTCGTTCCCATCCGCGCCGGTCAACGTCCGGTCTCACCTAAAGCAGTCGATCGGGCTGGTCGTAGCGGACAATCACCGATGCGACGCATGCTAGGCGGCGTTCCATTCGAACACAGTTCTTGCAAGCCTCAATCTGGAGGCGCTTCCTTCAACGTCGCAACATAATGAAAAGGCCGGCTGGTCGGGATCGGTGGCCTACTCGACAAGCCGGCCGGAAAATTCAGAAACGCACGTTCACGCCAGCGAGAACACGGTTGCGCTTGTAATGATCGTTGAACGAGACCCGGTCAAAGTCGGCCCTGAGAGCCACATTTCGGGTAAGCGCGACTTCTGCACCGCCGCCCCAAAGGAAGCCATGCTCGCCGTTCTTGCGTGAGAGATCCGCCGTATTCGTGTCCAGCGTGGTACGAACCCGCTGGAAGGCCCAGCCACCCTTGCCGAACAGCAGAAGGCCGCTTGTCGGCTTGATGCCCACGCGGGCCGTTGCATCGAGCGTGATGCCGGGATTGGAGGTATAAGTAGAAGTGCCGCTGCGCGAAACGACATCGCGTCCACCGGTCCCGATGCCAAGCTCTGCGCCGATGATTGCCATGTTGCCGATAGGAACATCGTAGCCGGCGGCACCGCGAACATTCACGCTGCTCTTCTTGCGGTCAGGCAGACCAGCAGCGCCGTCCTTGACCTGTCCTTGGTTCCAGCCGGCCATGATAGTGACGTGCGGGCCGGAAAAGCTGGGCGCATCGGTCTGGGCTTGGGCGATGGCGGGAAGGAAGGCGCCGGTAAGCGCCAGCGCAACGATATGTTTGTACACAGTCATTTCCTCTTGGCTTGGCGGAAGATTGAAGCCGCCTGCAGAAGCGTAATGACATCGGAGCGTGGTGCTCTCGTGGGCCTTGTGTCGAGGTTTCGTGGACGGGAGCCTTTGTCAGCGCGCGGCAGGGATCGAGATGACAAATGCCGAGTTGCCACTATTCGCCTCGTAGCGCGCGTTGCCGCCATGAGCCCGTGCAATCGCCCGCACCACCGACAGTCCCAACCCCGACCCGGAGCGGTGCTGCATGACGGAATCCCGGCCGCGAGAGAACTGCTGGAAGGCACTGTCGGCAAAGTCGAGGGGAAGACCGGGGCCTTGGTCGATCACGCGGATTACCAGGGCTCCGTCTTCGAATCTGTTCATCAATATGAGTTCGCAGGGATCAGCGTAGCGCTGGGCATTATCGAACAGGGCCATGACCGCCTGGAGAACACGGGCTCTATCGACCATGGCACGGCCGTGCATAAGGTCCATTCTCAACCTGAAGCCGGCTTTCTTGAGGCCGGGCTCCACGAGACGGGCCAGTTCTTCGAGTTCGGTCGCTGGATCGATTTCGCCAATCCGCAGGTCGAGCCTTCCACTGTCTCCCAGGCTGACGCTGCGCAGGTCCTCGACCAGACGCTGCAATCCTTCCACTTGTCCCAGCAGGCTGCGGATCATCACCGCGTCCAATTCGAAGACGCCGTCTGCCGCGCCCTGCAACCGTCCTTTGAGGATCGTCAGCGGAGTGCGCAGTTCATGCGCGATCTGGGCATTCCAGGCCAGCATGTCATCGGCCATCTGCTCCAACCGGCCGGCCATCGTGTTGAAGTTGTCGACGAGGAGACGGGTTTCTCCATGGCCACCACTTTCGGTGTCGGCCCGGGCGCCCAGTTTCCCTTCGGCGATGCGCTCGGCGGCCAGCGATACCGCATGAAGCGGGCGGACTATGCGCCGCGACAGGCGCATCGCAGAAATGAGGGCAAGGACAATGCCGCCCATGCAGATCACACCCAGGATCAGGAGGTCCCAACCGGACGTGTCCGGGAGATTGTCTGGAAAGATCGTGAGGTTGAAGTATTCCAGCAGGTCATAAGCCACGTAGAAAACGGCTATGGAAATGATCAGGATTGCGACGACCATCATGGCCATGGTCAAGGCGAGCTGAGCGCTGAGGCTGCGAGGTTTGCTCATGAGTGAGATGCCAGGCGGTATCCCACGCCCCGAACGCCTTCCGGCATTCCTGTCGCGCCGGCCTGGTCGAGCTTGCGGCGCAGCTTGCTCATGTGACTATCCACTGTCCGATCGAGCGCCTCGGCGCCCGGCAGGCAGGCATCGACGAGATCGCCACGGGTGAAGACGCGGGTTGGATTGCGGGCCATGTGCACGAGCAACCGAAATTCCGTAAGCGTCAGACCGATGTTTTCGGCCTGTCCCCCGTGCATCACGCTTGCACGATGGCCGTCGATATCGATCTCCAGCTGCCCGATGCGGATAATTGCCGCATCGGTGGTGCCGGAGCGCCTGAGGACGGCCTTTACCCGTGCAACCACCTCCACAGGATTGAACGGTTTCACGACATAGTCGTCGGCGCCGATGCGAAGGGCCTGAAGCTTGTCCAGGTCTTGATCCAGCGCCGTCACCATGATGACCGGCGTCTGGTCGCGGCGGCGTATCTCGGCGAGAACGCCCCAGCCGTCGACGCAAGGCATCGACACATCGAGCAGCACGAGATCGGGGCGCAAGGCCCGATGGAACTCCAATGCCGTCTGTCCATTCGCGGCATGGATCGTCCTGAACCCTTCACGTTCGAGATAGGCGCGGATGATCTCCGCGATCTCGCTCTCGTCTTCCGCAATCAGGATCAGGGCATTCATCGGTCATTTCTCGCAGGTATCGCTTTTTCAGACGATAGCCCTCTCACGGCGGATGGTTCCAGTCCCGTCCATGAAACCTCCACGAAACCTCCACGCAAGCCCAACCTGACTGAGCGAGAGCGCGATCGGGCTTACTGAATTTGGAGTTTCAATACATGCGTGTGCGTTTCTGGACGGCACCGGCTGCACTCGCCGTAAGCGCACTGGCTGTTGCCGTCGCAGGGTGCCAACAGCAACAGGCGGAGCAGCCGCTCGCTCCCGTAGAGGTGCTGGTGGCCAAGGTGGAACCCCGCGCCGTTGCCTTGACCGACGAGCTTCCGGGCCGCGTGGTCGCATACCGTGTGGCGGAAATCCGGCCGCAGGTCGGCGGGATAGTCCAGCAACGCTTCTTCGAACAGGGCGCTGCGGTACGGGCCGGACAACCGCTGTTTCAGATCGCCCCCGCGCCCTTCCGCGCCGATGCGGCAAGCGCCGGTGCCGCGCTGAAGCGCGCGCAGGCTACGCTCGATCGCGCAAGAGTGCAGGTCGAGCGTCTGAAGCCGCTCATCGGCGTCGATGCGATCAGTCGGCAAAGCTACGACGATGCCGTGATGGCGCGCGATCAGGCTGCCGCAGATGTCGCGCAGGCCGATGCCACGCTGGACCGGCGCAGGCTCGATCTCGGCTTCGCGCGGGTCACTTCGCCGATTGCGGGTCAGATCGGCGCGGCCAACGTCACGGAAGGCGCGCTTGTTGCCGTGGGCGATGCCAATGCGCTGGCGACAGTGCAGCAGATCGACCGGGTCTATGTCGATGTACAGCAGCCCGCCCAGCGCTTCGAACAACTGCGCGAGGCCTCGTCCGGGACGGATTCCGCCACGTCCGCGCAAGTCGAAATCGTTTCCGCATCGGGTCGGGGCCATCCGGTCAGGGGGCAGATAGTCTTCTCGGATGTCACGGTCGATCCGGGCACCGGCAATGCCGTTATCCGCGTGCTGGTAGACAACCCCGGCAAGCTGTTGCTGCCCGGGATGTTCGTCCGCGCGCGCATGCCGCGTGCGAATATGCCCTCTGCCCTTACGATCCCGCAGCAGGCTGTGAGCCGCGACGGCAATGGCCAGGCACAGGTCGGCGTCGTCGACAGTCAGGGGCGCGTCCATACGCGCTCCGTGAAGGTCGGCGATGTCGTGGACGGTCGGTATGTCGTTCTGTCCGGGATCCGAGCGGGAGAAACCGTCGTCGTGGTCGGTCAGGACCGCGTTCAGCCGAACACGCCCGTCAAGCCGCTTCCCTGGCGCGGCACCGCCGCTTCGGCACGCTGAGGCTAAGGAAAGACAATGCCCCAGTTCTTCATCAATCGCCCGGTCTTCGCCTGGGTCGTGGCGATCGCGATCGTCCTTGTTGGCCTGATCGCCATCCCGCAAATGCCCATCGCGCGTTTCCCCAGCGTCGCGCCACCTTCCGTCAGCATCTACGCGACTTATCCCGGCGCCACGCCGCAGACGATGAACGACAGCGTGGTCGCGCTGATCGAGCGCGAGCTCTCCAGCGTCAAGAATCTACTCTACTTCGAGAGTTCGACCGATACCTCGGGCATGGCGACGATCACTGCCACGTTCAAGCCGGGCACGAACCCGGAACTCGCGCAAGTCGATGTTCAGAACCGCCTCAAGACGGTGGAGCCGCGTCTTCCGCAGGTCGTGCGCCAGACCGGCGTTACGGTGGAATCCGCTTCATCCGGGTTCCTGATGATCGTCAGCCTGATGTCGACAGACGGCCGCTATGACGAGACGGCGCTGGGCGACTACATGGCGCGTTCCGTCGTGCCCGAATTGAAGAGGATCCCCGGCGTCGGCCGTGTGCAGAACTTCTCTGCCGAACGCGCCATGCGCATCTGGATCGATCCTGCCAAGCTGATCGGCTACGGCCTGAGCATGGCGGATGTGACCGCCGCGATCGCCGAGCAGAATATCCAGATTGCCCCGGGCGCGCTCGGCGCCGAGCCTGCCGTTTCCGGGCAGCGCGTGATGGTCCCGCTGACGGCGGAAGGTCAGCTCAAGACGCCGGAGGATTTCCGCGAGGTCGTGCTCAAGGCCGCAGCCAGCGGCTCGACCGTGACGATAGGCGATGTCGCGCGCGTAGAACTCGGTGCGCAGAGCTTTGCCAATTCGACGCGCGAGAACGGCAAGGTTGCCGCCTCCGCAGCGGTGCAGCTTGCGCCGGGAGCCAATGCCGTGGCGACGGCAAGCGCGGTCGAGGCGCGCATGCGGGAACTGGCGCGCACGATGCCGGCTGATGTCGAGTGGTCGGTGCCGTTCAACACCGCGCCATTCGTGACGATCTCGATAGAAAAGGTCGTCCAGACCCTTGCCGAGGCGATGGTGCTGGTCTTCCTGGTGATGTATCTCTTCCTGCAGAAGCTGCGCTACACGTTGATCCCGGCGATCGTTGCACCCGTTGCGCTGCTCGGCACCATCGCGGTCATGCTGCTCACCGGGTTTTCCATTAACGTGCTGACGATGTTCGGGATGGTGCTGGCGATCGGCATCATCGTTGATGATGCCATCGTCGTGGTCGAGAATGTCGAGCGGATCATGGCCGAGGAGGGGTTGTCCCCCAAGGATGCCACTCGCAAGGCCATGAAGGAGATCACCGGCGCCGTTATCGGCATCACGCTGGTGCTCTCGGCCGTGTTCATCCCGATGGCCTTCGCCAGCGGTTCGGTGGGCGTGATCTATCAGCAGTTCGCTCTGTCGATGGCGGTATCGATCCTGTTCTCCGCCTTCCTGGCCCTCTCCATGACCCCGGCGCTGTGCGCCACGCTGTTGAAGCCGGTCGACGGCCACGAGCAGAAGAACCGCTTCTTCGCGTGGTTCGACCGCAGTTTCGAAAGGCTGACCGGACGTTACGAAGCCTGGGTTGCGCGCCTGTTGCGGCGGAGCGGGCGAATGATGCTGCTGTTCGCGCTCTTGCTGGGCCTGCTCGGCGTCGCGTTCGTCAATCTGCCTTCGGCCTTCCTTCCTGAGGAAGACCAAGGATACTTCCTCACGGCATTCCAGCTTCCTGCCGACGCGACCACGCAGCGCACGCTGGAGGCGGTGAAGACCCTGGAAAAACACAATGCCGCGCGTGCCGGGGTGAAAACCACCGAAGCCATCCTTGGCTTCGGCTTCTCGGGATCGGGCGCCAACGCCGCGATGGCCTATACCATCCTGAAGGATTGGAAAGACCGCCACGGCGCCAATGTCCGAGACGAGATCGCCAGTGCGACCGAGGCCATGGGCGCCGTGAAAGAAGGGACCATCATGAGCCTGATGCCGCCCGCGATAGACGAACTCGGTAATTCATCCGGCTTCGCGCTTCGCTTGCAGGACCGCGCGAACCAGCGTTTCGACGCGCTTCTTGCCGCCCAATTCAAGCTCGTCGCGCTCGCCGCCCAAAGCGACAAGTTGAAGGGCGTCTACCCTGATGGCTTGCCTGCCGGAACCAACGTGCGTCTCGATATCGATCGGCAGAAGGCTCGCGCGCTCGGCGTGTCCTTCTCGGCGATCAGCGACACGATCTCGGCCGCGATGGGCTCCAGCTACGTGAACGATTTCCCCAACCAGGGCCGCCTTCAGCAAGTGATCGTACAGGCCGATGCACCATACCGCATGCAACTGGGCGACGTGCTCGAGCTCAACGTGCGCAATGCGCAGGGCAGCATGGTCCCGCTTTCCGAAGTGGTCACCCCGGTCTGGAACCAGGGCCCGCTGCAACTCGTGCGCTACAACGGCTATCCCTCGATGCGTATTTCGGGTGGTGCGGCGCCCGGGGTCTCCAGCGGCGATGCCATGAAGGAAATGGAGCGGCTCGCCGCCCAGCTTCCTCCGGGGTTCGCCATCGAATGGACGGGGCAATCGCTTCAGGAGCAGCAGGCCGGCGCGCAGACGCCGATGCTCCTGGCTTTCTCCATGCTGGTCGTCTTCCTGGTGCTGGCAGCCCTTTACGAAAGCTGGGCCATTCCGTTCTCGGTCATGCTGGTGGTGCCGCTCGGGCTGATCGGCGCGATTGCCGCCGTCATGATCCGGGGCATGCCGAACGATGTGTTCTTCAAGGTCGGCCTCATCACCATCATCGGGCTTTCGGCCAAGAACGCGATCCTGATCGTCGAGTTCGCCAAACAGTATCGCGATGAGGGCATGGGCCTCGTCCAGGCTGCCATAGCCGCGGCAAAGGCCCGTCTCCGCCCGATCCTGATGACCAGTCTGGCTTTCACGCTCGGCGTTGTGCCGCTGATGATCGCGGGCGGTGCCAGTGCGGAGACCCAGCATGCCATCGGAACCGGCGTGTTCGGCGGCATGATCACCGGCACGCTGCTCGCCATCTTCTTCGTGCCCGTGTTCTTCGTCGTTGTGCTCGGGTTGATCGAGAAGCGGGGCAAGCGCCGCCAGCCCCGAACCTCGCAAACCGAAATCCTGGAAGCCTGAACCATGCGCCATATCCAATTCGCCTCCCTCCTGGTTCTTACCGGCTGCTCGATGAACCCGCGGCTGGATATTCCCACCGCACCTGTCGCGTCGGTGTTTGCGGGCGCCGCATCCACAGAAGGTGCCAGTGATGCCGCACTCGACTGGAAGGAGATGTTCGGCGATCCGCGTCTTCAGCGGCTGATCGAAACGGCGCTGAACGACAATCGGGACCTCAGGATCGCCCTCCTCAATGCCGATGCCGCGCGCAACCAGTTCAAGGTCCAGCGCGCCTCACAGCTTCCCGCCGTCGAGGCGCAAGGGAACTATACCAGGCAGCGGCAACCGGCCGGCGTAGCGGGGGCAGGCGTCGGGCTCGGCAGCGATTCGAAGCAAGCCTCCGGGTTCGAATTCGGGCAATTCACCGCCCAGGCCGCGCTTTCGAGCTTCGAGATCGACCTGTTTGGACGATTGCGGTCGCAAAGCCAGGCCGCCTTCGAGACCTATCTCGCCTCGCGCGAGGGCGGGCGGGCGGCCCGGATAACGATCATCAGCACCGTCGCGGAAGCCTATCTTGCCGAACGCCTGGCGGAGGAACAACTGCGTCTGACACAGGCTACCCTGACCGGGTGGCAGGCCTCGCTCGACCTGAACCGGAAGCTGCGGGAAGCGGGGCAGAACGGCGACCTCGATGTGGTTCAAGCCGAAGGGCTGGTTCGACAGGCCGAGGCCGACCAGGCGCAGCGGCGCAGGGAACTCGCGCTGGCGACGAATGCGCTGACTCTGGCGGTAGGCTCTCCGCTTCCTTCCGATTTGCCGGTTCCCATCGCACTGCTCGACCAGCCGGTTCGCAGCCAGCTTGCCGCCGGACTGCCTTCGGATCTCCTGCTCAACCGGCCGGACATACTCCAGGCCGAGCACGAACTGCGTTCGGCAAACGCCAACGTCGGCGCGGCGCGTGCGGCCTTTTTCCCAAGACTTTCGCTGACGGCGGCATTCGGTTTTACCAGCCTTGCGCTTGGTGACTTGTTCAAAGGCGACAATCGCTCATGGTCGTTCGCGCCCGCGGTCAGCGCTCCGATCTTCCAGGGCGGACAGATTGGGGCCAATCTCGACCTGGCTAAGATCCGAAGATCGATCGCCGTCGCCAATTACGAAAAAGCGATCCAGACTGCGTTTCGCGAGGTTGCCGACGGTTTGGCCGGGCGCGAAACTTACGTGACGCAGGCAAGCAAGCAATCTGCCGTGGTGGCGACGGCGGACCGCCGGCTTGAGCTTTCCAAACTTCGGTTTCGCGCCGGCGTGGACAGCCGCCTCGACCTGCTGGATGCGCAGCGTAGCCTCTACAGCGCTCAGCAGACCCTACTCGCTGTGCAAAAGGATGAGATGTCCAACGCGATAGCGCTTTACAAAGCCATCGGCGGAGGAAGCGCAAACCTTCCGCATTAAGTGGTTGGATATCACGGTGCCATCACACGATGAGCGTGCTTCTCGTTAGAAGGGGCAACGAAGCCTTGTTCGTTTAACGTAAAGCGGCGCCCGAAACTTGAGCATCCGATTTCGCCGACAACTAGCTTCTCGCGTAAGCGGCCGTTCACGCACATGGAAGGCCACAAAAAAGTAATACATGTGAGCATCACGCTGAACCTGGAAGCGGCTGCTAGCTTGCCCTCACTGCCTAAACCGGACTGTCTTTCCACCGCCAGTCATGGCGATCGGAGCCTGTGCTCCCACGCCGCATGAACGTCCGATATTGGATCAGAATCTTCCGTACAACTTGATGGGCGCGAGCGGCACATTTGTCGCAAACCCGGCGGTCAGCTTCAGCAAAACCGACTACATGGTTCAAATCTGGCAAACCGCTCCTCAAAGAGTATTATGAGGAGCCAGTCCGCTAAAGCCAATCTTAATGGAGCATAGCCTGTAGGCCCTTGACTACGCAATCGCGCGTGTCGACGGCGATATGCACCGCAAGACCGGTTTCCTGGGACATAAGCGATTTCAGCAGGGGGGAGAGTGCGCCACCACCGGTCAGAACGATGCCGTCCACGAGAATGTCATGACTAAGCTCCGGCGGGGTTTCGCTGAGAAGTTGACGCACAGCCTCAATGATGACGCGGAAATGCTTTTCCGCGACGAGATCCAACTCCGTACTGGAAAGCGAAAGCGCCGCGGGCATCTGGGTCAGCAGACTGCGGCCCTTCACCTCGATGGATGAGGAACGGTCCGCGCTTTGCTTGACGTCGCTGTACTCTTCCATGACGCGCTCTGCCGTGAGATCGCCGATGAGCAATTTGTGCCGCAGATGAAGGTCGTCGGCGATGGCGCGAGACAGCGATGCGCCGCCGACACGAACCGAGCGCGTCCGGCAAATACCGCCCAATGAGATGACGGCTACTTCGCTCGTCCCTGCGCCGCATTCGACAATCATGGTGCCAGCAGGACGCTGAATGGGAAGCTCGGCGCCGATCGCCGCCGCCAGCGGCTCGGGCACAAGCCGGACGGGGTCGATTCCCGCGTCGCTCGCTGCAGTCAGTAGCGCGGCGCGCTCTGCCTGCGTGGCGTCCGCAGGTACTCCGATCAGGACGCGCGTGCCAGCCCGACGCGTTCGCCCCATCGAACTGCGAAGCGCATAGCGCAACATGTGCGTAGCGGCATCGATATCCTGAAGGACGCCGCGACGAAGCGAATACTTGATCCGCATGTGGCTCGGCGTTCGGTCCAGCATCGCCCGGACAGTCTTTCCAGCGGCGAGAAGTTGCTCCGCGCCGAATGGGCCTGTGAAGCAACAAAGTGACGGCTCATCGAACAGGATGCCCTCGGAGCGATGAACGACGCGAACATTCGCCGTGCCGAAATCGATAGCAAACTCAGGCTTCTTCGAAGAGAACAAGGATATCATGTCCGCTCTGTAACATTCCGGCCCAAGGTTGTCTTCATCATCTCGGCGCAAGGCCAAAGCTTACCCAATTTGACGCGCCGCCGTGAGCAAGGCATGCTGCTGCGCCTATGTACGGACCACGTCGTCATATCCGGTTCGCCCATCACGAGGGACAGCTTCTCGCAGGCAACTAGCCCCGGGTTCGGTGCCGCGTGCACCTGGCCCGGGGATGTCAAGGAAACGTCCGCTGTCTTGTACAGCGGCCACTCTCTTGCGGGATAGCAGCATCATGAATACCAAGACAACGGTCAAGCGGCCGTCGATCCACCTCATCGTCGATGAGGCCGATACTCTCGCCATTCTGGCGCTGGCGGCCGAGCATCGCCATCCAGCCGTCGCTGAACTCCTCCTCGCGGAGTCGGCGCGCGCGACACTGCACGGCACCGGAACGCTTCCCCCCAACACCGTTTCGATGAGTTGCCACGTCGAATTCGTTGACGCGGCAAATGGTTCATCTTGTATCCTGCAACTGGATTATCCGGGCGAAGCGGACATCGCTGCACATCGAATATCGATCCTCACGCCCGTCGGGGTTGGCCTGATCGGGTTGCAGCAAGGACAAGTCATTTCCTGGCCGGATCGCAGCGGTCGCGATCGTGAGCGTGCATTCGTCAGAGTGACCGCAGCAAGTTCCGGGCAAGTTGCTGATACGGAACCTACCCGAGAGGTTGCATCATGACAGTCCCGGCCGCCGGTCGCATGATCGACATGCTCATGGACGTGTGCCTGCACCTTGAGGCCGATGACTGTCACGCACGTTTCTAGGAGGCTGTGCGAAGCTGTTCCGAAGTTCGCGAATGCCTGCTCGTGACCCACGACATGTCCTATCGCCTGCGGATCCAGGCGCCCAGCCCGGAGAGTTTCGAGCCTCTCCGGTGTGCTTTAGCAAAACGGTTGCCGGGGGTGAAGCGCATGGCCGCGACCTTCGTTCTCCGCGACGTGTTGCTAGAGCATAATCCGACCTAACTGAATCGCTGGGGATTCCCATGGTGCGGGAAATCTGATTCAACATGTCAGCTGGACCAGGAGGCCAGCCTGGCATGACGAAGTCCATCTCAGAGGATCTACGCTCGCGGGTAGTTGCGGCGGTTGATAATGGCTTATCCCGGCGCGCGGCAGCTGAGCGTTTTGGAGTTGGGACGGCGAGCGCGGTCCGCTGGGTTCGCTAATGGCGGGAAACTGGATCGACGCGCGCGAAGCGTCAGGTCGGCGACATGCGGTCGCGGCGGATTGAAGCCCATCGCGAAGTCATTCATTCCAAATGGCTTTGGGTGCATGGAAGGGGACACAGCGGGACGCTCGGCCGCGTGCCGGGATGGGTAAGAATATTTGATATCGTTGAGGAATTGGTCGCCCATGGACGTCACCGGACAAATCGGGACGGTTGCATTGGGCTTGCTTTGGTTGCGGGGGTAGGATTTGAACCTACGACCTTCAGGTTATGAGCCTGACGAGCTACCGGGCTGCTCCACCCCGCGTCACCATTGGGGCTGATGTTTTCAGCC
>NZ_JBJDRF010000089.1:0-13065 GCF_044987305.1 Novosphingobium sp. ZW T3_23 | reverse complement strand
GCGCAGCAGGGCATAGCCCAGCGCATTGCCGATCCCCTGATCGGCAATGCGCTGGGCTATGCCCTGCTGCGCGGGGGGGATGCGACGCAGGCGGTGGAGGCGCTCAAGGCCGCGCGCGACCTGGCGCCGGGCAACGACGTGGTGCGCAACAATCTCGCGCTGGCGCTGACGGTCGCCGGGCGGCGGGGAGAGGCCGATGCGCTGCTGGCGACGGTGCGCAACCTTTCCGCCAAGGCCGCACTGCGCGCGCAGATCGCCGAGCAGGCCGCGCTCATGCTCGCTCCGCCCGCGACCGCCGCACGGGAGAACTGACCATGACGCGTCTCCGCAATCGGTTGAAGCTGCGGTCCTTGCGGGCGCTGCCCAAGGCACTGGCGGAAGACGAAAGCGGCGTGATCGGGCCGATGGTGGCGGTGCTGGGCGTCTCGCTGCTGGGCGCGGCGGGCCTCGCGCTCGATGTCGGGCTCTATTACCAGGGCAACCGCGACTTGCGCGCCGCCACCGAGGCCGCCGCGCTGGCAGCCTCGATGAACCCCTATGACGCCAGGGCCCGCGCCGAAGACTATCTTGTGCGCAACGGCTATGACGCTTCGGTTCTCAAGTCGGTGGAGATCGGCCGCTATTGTGCGGATATCGGCCAGGCCGCCGGCCAGCGCTTCGATCCCACGATGGCGCGCTGCCCCGGCAATGGGCGCGCCAATGCGGTGCGGCTGGTGTCCAGCCAAGAAAGCCGCCGTTTCCTCACCGGGATACTGGGCGACGCCAGCCCGATCCCCGCGCTTTCCGCCACGGCCTCCGCCGCGCGGATCGACGAGGCGGGCGTCAGCGTCACCTCGGATGTCCTGACCAAGGTCGTCTCGCCCTTGCTCGATCCGGTGACGCAACCGCTGGTCGATGTGGTGAACGGCCTGCTGGGCGGCTTGCTCGGCATTCCGATATCGCTGGGCCGGACCGACGTTCGCGGGCTGATGCAGGGCAATGTGGATGCCGGGCTGTTCTTCGACGCTCTGGCCGAGAAGGAGGGCTTCACCGGCACTTACGGAGAGCTGGTAGGCCGGTCCCACGGTTTGAAGAACGTCGCGGAAGCCGCCGCAGAAGCCGCCGCCACGCCGGAAGCGGCCGCCGCGCTGCGCGTCTTCGCGCGGCAGGTTGGCAATGGCTACACGGTGCCGTTCGAAGGGCTGTTCGGCCTGGGCGTGTGGAAGAACATGCCGGTGGGCGAGGCTAGCGACAAACCGGCGCTGCGGGCGGGCATGAACGCCTATTCGCTCATCACTTACGCCGTCCAGTCGGGGCCGACCGCCATCGATCTCTCGAAAGCGGTGGGGCTGCTGGTGCCGGTGAACACCGTGAAGATCGGCCTGGTGTCGAGCGGCGCGGGCGATCGCCCCCGCTTCGCGTTCGGGCCTGCGGGCGAGGCGCGGGCCGGCAGTTCGGCGCTGCGGATCGGCATCATGATCGATCTGCCGGTCAATCTGGCGGTGGCCTCCGTCGGCGTGCACCTTCCGGTGATCGTGGACGTGGGCGCGGCGCAGGCCGAAGTCAGCGAAATCGATTGCTCTGGTTCGAGCGAGCAGGCGAGGGACACGACCGTCGCCGTCCATGTCAGGTCGGGCACGGTCAACGCCTATATCGGCGACACGGCGTTCGACCCCATGGCGAAATCGCTGCCGGTGATCGGCGCAAGCGACATTCGTCAGGCCAACATCCTGAGTGTCCATCTGCTGGGCAACGAACTGCTCGGCAGCCTCGTCTCGGCGCAAGTGAAGGGCAGGGCGGTGGTGCAACCGGTCACCGGCAGCGGTCCGAACGATGCGATCCTTACTTTCGGGCCGGGCGCGGGAACCCCTGCCGCCCCGGCCCACCCTCGAACCATCGGCAACACGCTGCAACTCGGCCAGACCGTCAGCGGTCTGACGAGCAGCCTGCTTGGTTCGGACGGGCTCGACGTCCAGGTCAAGATCGCGGGAACCTGCCTGCTGGCCTGCAACCTGCTGGAGGCTACCGGACTGAAGACCGTGACGTCCGATGTGCTGCCGCCCGTCCTGAGCCGGGTGACGGCGCTGCTGGGCAACGTGGTCGATCCGCTGCTGAACAACGTGCTGGCGGCACTGGGCGTGCAGGTCGGCAGTGCCACTGTCGCAACCACCGGCGCGCGGTGCGGAGTGCCTGTTTTGATTTAGTTTTCATGAATACCGGCACCGGGTTCCTCCAACCGGTTACGGAAATTTAATCGGAGGAATTGGGGAGTAATGAGTCATGAATACCATTCGTAAGCTTTTCGCGCGTCTGATGACTGACGAACGTGGTCTGACGGCCGTAGAATATGCAGTTCTGGGAGCGATTGTGGTTGCAGCCATTGGTGGCGTAGGCAACACATTTGGGGCGAGTTTAACTGCAGCATTCAATAATCTTATTTAATATCTGTTGATATTGGGTCAGGGGAAGATGGTGCATAAAGCAGTCAAACTTTTGAAACTGCTGAAATGCGAACGCGGGATGGCGGCGCTGGAGTTTGTCTTCCTCGCTCCGGCGCTGCTGGCCCTGGTCTTCGGGATCATCATCTACTCGATCTACTTCAGTGCGTTGATCGGGGTGCGGCAGGCGGCGGCCGAGGGCGCGCGGGCCGCCGTTGCCGGACTTTCCACCAGCGAGCGGGTGGAACTGGCGCAAACCCGCGCGAGACAGGTCGTCGAAGGCTATGGCCGCATTCTCGGTGGCAATACAGCGCCAGTAATAACCGCTTCGTCCGATGGGGCGGGTGTGTTCAAAGTCAAAGTCAGCTATGACATGGTCGGCAGTCCAATAATGAAATATGGGAAAATCGTTCCCCTGCCGTCCTCGATCGTCGAAGCAAGCGTCGTCGTGACAAATGGGGGATACTGAATGGCTGGTCTGAGTTACTTCAATCTTGCCTTGCTGATTGTATTGCTTCTGCCGGCGGTGATCTTGCCGTGGGAAGGGCGCAGGCCACCCAATCTTCTTTATCTAGTGATCGCCATCGGCGGCCTCAGCTTCGCCGCGCTGAAGGGTGGCGTCCCCGCGCTCGGCTGGTCGGTACTGGCAGGCGCATCCTGCCTGGTGCTGGTGGCGGGCGGCTTGGCCGTCCTGCGCTCCACCACGGGGTTTTGCCTGCTGACCGGCAGCCAGATCAAGCTGCTGGCCGCCGGCGCCACCTGGCTTGGGCTGCTCGGCGCGGCGACCATGATCGCGATCACGGCGATGACCCTGCTGATCGTGGCAACGGCGCAGCAGTTCCGCACGGTCACGCGGCGCCCCGATTCGGGGGCGATCGTCGCCGTCGCCATCTTCTGCGTGGGCCTTCAGCAGGTTCTGCCTTCAATCTGAAAAGGGGAACTTCGCCTTGGCGAGGTTTGATGTGCCGATGAACGTAATGAATCCAAGCTGGCGCTCACGTCTCGGAGCCATGCTCAATGCGCCGCGATCGGATGCCGATCTGGACGCCGAGCAGGGGACGGAGCCGGGCGCCGACGGCTCGCTTTCGCCCGAGCCGGTGCTCATCGTCGACGACGACGAGGATTTCGGCAGCGAATGCGCCTTCAGCCTGCGCCTGATGGGCTACGAGCCGATCGTCGCCACCAGTGCGGAAGAGGCGATGGCCCTGTTCGATGCCAACGAGATATCGATCGCCATCGTCGACTACAACATGCCGGGGCAGGACGGCATTGCCCTCATCCACGCCCTGGGCCGGAATGCCGAGGCGCGGGGCCTGCGGCTCCAGTTCATCATGGCCACCGGCTATGCCAGCAAGGATGTCGCCATCGACGCCATGCGGGCCTCGGCCGTGGATTTCCTGGAAAAGCCGATAGACCAGTCCGACTTGCGGCAGGCGCTCCAGCGCATCAAGGGCCTGCGCCAGACACCGGACGCGCGGGAATCGCTGCTGGGCAAGATTTCCAGCCTCAGCACCGAATTGCAGCGCCTGGCGATGCTGATGGACGATCCCGCAGCGCAGCCGAAATTCCGGGCCGGTGACTTTCAGGAAGGTAACTTCAGGCGGGAAGGCGATCTGATCGGCGAGCCCGAGCCCGCCCTGTCGGCGCCGCCGGCAGAATTGCGCGCAACCGCCGAAACCGGGCAGTTGACGGATTTCATCCGCGAACTCCTGCGCAAGGAGATGAAGCGGCGCGAGATCGGCGGCGGCGAACTGTTCGGCGATCCGGCATGGGAGATGCTGCTCGACCTGCTGCTTGCCCGGATCGAGAACCGCCGGGTTTCGGTTTCAAGCGCCTGCATCGCCTCCGGCGCGCCGATGAGCACGGCCTTGCGGCTGGTGCGTCGCCTGGTGGGAGAGAACGTCCTGTGCCGCCTGCCCGACGAGCATGACCGCCGCCGACACTTCCTGGTGATCAATCCCAAGTTCGAGGGGCCATTGCTCGAATATCTCACCGAACAGATGCGCCAGCGCGCGAAATCCGCCGCCAAGTAAGGGTGCGTGGCCGCAGGGTCGCGCAGTTTGCGCTTCGTCGCGATGGTTGAACGCTTTGTTTACAAACAATCGTTAACCACGCGGCGAACCTTCCCAGCGCGACTGCCCGATGACCATAGACCCCCGCACAATGCTGTTCATGACGAATGCCGTCGCTTTCGTGGCTTCGGCGTTCCTGCTTTTCGAATGGCACCTGCTCCGCGAGCGGTCGCTCGCCTACTGGAGTGCGGGCTTCGCCGCGATCGTGGTGGGCTGTGCGATCACGCCCCTGCGAGAGGCGGGCTTCTTCATCGCGGGTGTGTGGCTGGCGAACGGAATGCTGGTGCTGGCACATGTGGCGTTCCTTTACGGCACCGCCAGTTTTCTCGGTCGCCGGATCTCGCCCGCATGGTGCCTCGTGCTTCCGGCCTGGGCCTTGATGCTGGCTGTGCCCGAGGATGGCGCGCGCACGCAGATCCTGTCGCTGGTGAACGCGCTGCTGGTCGCGGTGCTGTCGCTGCGGTCCGCCCAAATGCTCGGCGGACTGCGCGGCCGCCGCGATCCGGACACCACGCTGCTTGCTTTCGCATTCCTCGGCCATGGCGGATTCTATCTGCTCAAGACGCTGATGGCCTTCGTTCCGGGCGCCTTCATCGACCTGTCCCATTACACCGGCCTGATGATCTCGATCTCGCTGTTCGAGGGGATCATGATGGAAGTGGCGCTGGCGCTGTCGATCGTCGGTGCCCTGCGGCGCCGGCGCGAGCGCAGCATCGTGCGTCTGGCGGAACACGATCCGCTGACCGGACTGCTGAATCGTCGAGGCTTCGACGCTCGTGCCCGCGCTGTACTGGCGCAGGAGGACGGACCGGTGGCGCTGTTGCTGCTGGACATCGATCATTTCAAATCGATCAACGACGGCTACGGCCACCCGGAAGGCGACCGCCTGCTGGTGGCCCTGGGAGTCTTCCTTAATTCGACTTTGCCGCACCGCGCCATCTGGGGACGGCTGGGGGGCGACGAATTTGCGGTGCTCCTGCCGCGAACCGACGTTTTCGGGGCGCTCACCCTGGCCAAGGCGCTGTGCCAGGGCTTCGCGCGGGTCGGCGGTGGGCGCGGGCAGGGCGGCACGCTTAGCATCGGCTGCGCCACTTATGCGGAAGGCGCGATAGACCTTGAGGCGCTTTCTGCCGTGGCCGACCGCGCGCTTTACGATGCAAAGCGGCAAGGCCGGAACCGGGCCAGCCACCGCGAAGTCGCGGGCGAACCCTTGGCGAAGAGTCGCGTCGCCAGCGAATCCGGGTCGCACCCGGTCGTCGCCGCAATCACCCCGCCGGACAGGGTCAATTCTCCGGAAGCCCTCTCGGCTCGTTGATAAAATCGATTAATTTCACGTACAATCGAATGCAGCAATCGATTGATCGCGAATACGCAGAGTTCACTTGAGAAACCTTTACTAAAACAATACCTGAAGAGCATAACGCTATCGCTTTGACCCGGGGGGGACAAACTTGCGATCGAGCTGTAAAGACGTGTTTGATCAGGACTTTGAGGATGCAGCGCGGCCGTCCAGCCCTTCGGGCTCGTCGTTTCGCGTCCGCGATCTGGTGCCCGCCGCCTGCCTGCTTGCCGTGGGGCTGATCGCGCTGCTGATCGCCTCGATCCGGAGCGATGCCGCGGACGGCAAGTTCGTGGTGGTGGCGCCGCCCGGCTGGTCGCTGGGCCGCACGGTCGCGCTCGTCCGGGCCGGAGACGGACGCCTTCTCGGCACCGGCAACTTCGCGAACGTGGTCTTCGCGGCGTCCTCCGATTCAAGCTTTGCCGCGCGGTTGCGGGCGGCCGGGGCCTGGCTGGTCGAGCCCGCGCCGTTGGCGCCGGGTTGCGTCACTCCCGAAAGGACAAGCCCTTGAACGACGCGCTCGACAGGCTGAGAACCCGCTTCGGCCTTTTCCTGGTACCGTTGCTGTGGGGACATGTGCTGCTCCAGGCCGCCGTCGCCCAGGCGATGACGGTGACGGGCGGGCAAGCTGGAAACGGCCTGGCCTCGAACGGATTGGCGCTGCAGGCGGGGCTGGCGGCGGCGCTGGTCGCGGCTGCCTATCATGTCACGTGGCGCCGCTGCGGCACGGCGCCCGCCACCCGCTATCTCTCGGTGGTGGCGCTGATGGCGGAGCCGGCCATGCTGCTGTTCCTCCTGCGGGGGCATCCCTGGCAGATGGACATGCACATGTACTTCTTCGCGATGCTGGCCCTGACGATCGCCTGGCTGGATCGACGGGCGATACTGGTCGCCGCCGTCGCCATCGCCGCGCATCACGCCCTGCTGCTGTACCTCTTGCCCTACGCGGTGTTTCCGGAGGCCGGAAATTTCGAGCGTGTCCTGCTCCACGCCGCCATCGTCGCGTTCCAGACCGGGGTGCTGATCTGGCTGAACAACATGCTGCTCGCCAGCTTCGCGCAGAGCGCGCGGATGAGCGAGGAGATCGGGGCCAAGAACATCGCACTGGAAGAACGCACGCGCGAGGCTGAGGAAGCCACCCGTGCCAAGAGCATGTTCCTGGCCAACATGAGCCATGAGATCCGCACGCCGATGAACGCGATCCTCGGTTTCTGCCATCTGGTATCGCGCACGGACCTGGACAAGCGGCAGCGCGGCTATGTCGAGCGGATCAGCGGCGCGGGGGCCTCCCTGCTGCGCCTGATCAACGATATTCTCGACTATTCCAAGAACGAAGCGGGCAAGCTGACGCTCGAATCCCGACCGTTCGACCTTCGTGCCGCCGTTGCCGGACAGATCCAGCTTCTCACGGTGGAAGCGGCGGCCAAAGGCGTGCGGATCGTCGCGCGGATCGACCACCGCCTGCCGGTCAGCGTGGTGGGAGACGAACTGCGGTTCTCGCAGGTGGTCCTCAACCTCCTGAGCAACGCGGTGAAGTTCTCCGATCGCGGGGAAGTGACGGTGGCCGTCGATCTGCTTTCGTCGCAGGCGGATGGCCTCGAAATTGCGCTGGTCGTGCGCGATCATGGCATCGGCATGGATGGAGAACAGCAGGCCAGCCTGTTCCGCTCCTTCTCCCAGGGCGACAGCTCCACCACCCGCCGTTTCGGCGGCACCGGACTTGGCCTGGCCATCTGCCGCCAGATCGTCGAGCAGATGGGCGGCGACATCGGCGTGGAAAGTGCGCCGGGCCAGGGCAGCACCTTCACCTGCCGCATGCGCTTCGCTTCGGGGCGGGCGGCCGGTTTCGAACGGCCGGCCGAGCATATCCGCGCCTTGCGCGTGCTTGCGGCGGACGACAATGCGGCCGCCCGCCAGCTCGTGGAGGAAATCTTCGAAGGCTGGGACATGGGCGTGGATCTCGTGGCCTCGGGCGACGAAGCCGTGGCGGCCTTCGGCAGTGCGGCGGTGGACCGGAAGCCTTACGACCTCGTCCTGCTGGACTGGAAGATGCCGGGCATGGACGGCATGGAAGCGGTGCGAGAGCTTCGCCGCATGCAGCACGGCGCGCCTTCGCCGGTCACGCTCATCGTCACCGCCTATTCGGTGGACGAGATGGCGGCCGAAGCGGGGGAGGCGGGCGTCTCGGCCTTTCTTACCAAGCCGATCGATTCTCATGCCTTGCTGGAGACGATCTCTTCGCTGTTCGCAGAGGGTCTGCCGCAGGTGACGGCGCCGCAGAAGTCAGCGCCCATGCGGGAGGCAAGCGCTCCGGTCGCGGATGGGCAGGTCGCGGAGCCGTTGCGGGGCCTTCGGGTGCTGCTGGTAGAGGACAACGAGATCAACCGCGAGATTGCCACCGAACTGCTGACCCATGCCGGCCTGGTGGTGGATTGCGCGGAAAACGGGCGCGTTGCCTGCGACAAGGTGGCACAGAACGGCCGGGCCTATGCGGGCGTGCTGATGGACGTGCAGATGCCCGAAATGGACGGGATCGAGGCCACGACTATCATCCGCCGCACCTGGCCGATGGCGGAATTGCCGATTATCGCCATCACCGCCCACGCCTTCGAGACGGAACGGCAGCGCTGCCTGGACGCGGGCATGAATGATCACGTGGCCAAGCCCGTCGACCCCCGCCAGCTCATCGTGACGCTGGACCGCTGGTTGAAGCCCGCGCGCGAGGGTAGTGCCGTCACGCGATCCGGCGCGCCTTCGAGTGCAACACAGGCCGCTTCGGTGGCGGAGCTTCCCGATCGCCTGGGCCCGTTCGACATTGCCGAGGCCTTGAAGCGCGTCAACGGCAAGGCGGGCTTGCTCCGCAAGCTGATCGTCAGCTTCGCGGCGACGTACGGCCATGCCGGGCAGGAGATCCGCGATCGGATAGCGGCAGGGCAGATCGCGGATGCACGGCGCCTGGCCCACAGCCTGAAAGGCGTGGCGGGCTCGCTGGAACTGCGCGAGCTGCAAGCTTGCGCCTCGGACGTGGAGCAGCGTCTGGCGCACGAGGATCTGATCCCGGCGCTCGCGGCGATCCAGGCGCTCGAACCGGAACTGGACCGCGCCGTCGCGGCGGCGGGGAAGCTTGCGGAATCGGCCGTGCCCGACGCAGGAGCGGCCGTCCCTCATGCTCGACCCGTGCCGTCCGACGATAGACCTGACCTTTCGGCCGCCTGCGACGAACTTCGCGCGCTGCTACGCCGGCGAAGCCTGGGCGCCAGAAGCGCGTTCGAACGGTTGGCCCAAGATATGGGCCTGGATGATGCCGAGCGCGCCGCGCATCCGCTGCATCTGGCCTTGCAACGGCTGGACTACGTCGCCGCTCTCGCGCTGCTGGAAGGTATGGCGGCTGGAGCGGAGCGCCTGCCGATCACAGAAAGCACTGCCCCCCAAGGCGCCTTCTCCCAAGGAATCCCCTCGTGAACAAAGCGACCATTCTCGTTGTCGATGACGATGTGGCCAATATCGAGATCATGAACGCTGTGCTGGAGGACGACTATGACGTCTGCTTCGCCACATCCGGCGAAGAGGCGATCGATACGGCGCGATCCGTGGACCCGGACCTGATCCTGCTCGATATCGTGCTGCCCGGCATGGATGGTTTCGAAGTCTGCCGTCAGCTCAAGGTCGATCCCGTTCTGGCGGACGTGCCGATTATCTTCATGACCGGGCTGGGCGATACGGAAGACGAGATGCGCGGGCTCTCCCTCGGTGCGATCGACTATGTGGCCAAGCCGATCCAACCCGCGGTCCTGCGTGCGCGGGTGAGCAATCACGTGGAGCTGAAGCGTCTTCGCGACAAGCTGGCGGAACTGGCGGTAACCGATGCGCTGACCGGGCTGAGCAATCGCCGCCAGCTAGAGCGCACGCTGGAAGGCGAATGGGTGCGCCTCTGCCGCACCGGAGACTGGCTGTCGGTGATCATGCTCGACATCGATTTCTTCAAGCAGTTCAACGACACTTACGGCCATGTCGCGGGGGACCGCTGCATCGTCATGATCGCCGCCTCGCTCAACCGCGCGCTGCGGCGGATGACGGCGGTGACGGCGCGTTACGGCGGCGAGGAATTCGTCTGCATCCTGCCCGGCGCTGATCCCGCGACGGCCCTCCAGGTGGCGGAGGAGATCAGACGGCAGGTCAACGCGCTGCAAATTCCGCACGAAACATCGAACGTCAGCCCCTGCGTCACCGTCAGCGTGGGGGTCGCTTCGGCCCGTTGCTCCGGCGAAACGACGCCGGAACGGTGGATCGCCGAAGCGGACAAGCAGCTCTACCTGAGCAAGGTCGCGGGCCGCGACCGCACGGTCGCGACCGAGTTCGAGGTACCCTGTCTGGGGTAAAGTGGGGCAGGGTTAGGGCCCCCGGATCCGCTCCGGGACACCCCAACCCTCGCGCGGGCCGTCAGGCCGGTTCGTGAACCTGCTGCTGCATCAGGCGCTCGGCAGTGCGGTCCGCCACGATCGACGGCGCAAGACCTTCCCGAGCGGCTTCGTCCAACACGGCGGCCACACGCGGACCGATGCGGACGACGCGCTGGCGGACCTCGTCGGCGCTCTCCTTCAGGTATTCCGCCGCCACGTTGATGATCCCGCCGGCATTGGCGACGTAATCGGGCACATAAGTCACGCCGCGTTCGAGCAGCAGCGCGGCCATGTCCTCGCTCGCGAGCTGGTTGTTGGCCGCGCCGCAGACGAGGCGCGCCTCCAGCCTGCCGATCGTGGCTGCATCCAGCACGCCGCCCAGGGCGCAGGGTGCGAAGATGTCGGCGGCAATCCCGGCAATCTCATGAACCGCCACCACGCGTGCGCCATGGACTTCCGCCACACGGGCACAGCGCGCCGGATCGATGTCGGCCACGACGAGTTCCGCACCGGCTTCCGCCAGCATGTCGCACAAGTGGCCGCCGACATTGCCGACGCCCAGCACGGCCACGGTCATGCTCGAAAGCGCGCTGCCGGACTGGAATGCCACGGCGGCGCGCATGGCCTCGAACACGCCGAGCGCGGTCCAAGGGGAGGGATCACCGCCAGCGCGGCCGGGCAGGGCGGTGCGCCCGGCGACATGGCTGGTGTGACGCGCGATCGCTTCCATGTCGGAAACGGTGGTACCGACGTCCTCGGCGGTGACGTAGCGCCCGTCGAGGCGTTCGACCGCCTGGCCGAAGGCTTCGAACAGCGCGACACGATCGAACGCGCCGACCGGGCGTCGCAGCACGGCCTTGCCGCCGCCGAAAGGCAGTTCGGCCATGGCGTTCTTGTAGCTCATGCCCTCGGCAAGACGCACGGCATCGGCCATGGCGCTGCTTTCGTCGGCATAAGTCCAGAACCGGCAACCGCCGGCGGCCGGACCGCGCGCGGTGGAGTGAATGGCGATCACTCCGTCAAGGCCGGCTGCTTCGTCGTAGAGACGGACATATTCCATCGGCGGCGTCATGCGGCTGGCGCGGGCGACCATTTCAAAAACTCCAGGCTGGCGTAAGTGCCGGCACCCTTATTGCAGGTCCCGCGAGGGCAATCTCTCCTCATTCGGGGTCGAAAACCCCCATTATCGGCAAGACGTACCTAAAAAGACATGATATGAGAAAAATATGCCCGATCTAGACCCATACGAGCGAAAGATTCTCCGAGAGCTCCAGCGTGACGCAAGTCAGACCACCGCGCAGATCGCAGAGCGGGTTGGCCTGTCGTCCTCGCCTTGCTGGCGGCGTATCGATCGGCTGGAACGGGAAGGCTACATCAAGCGCCGGGTGGCGCTCGTGGATCGCAAGAAAGTGGGGCTGGACGCCCACGTCTTCGCGCAAGTGAAACTGAACGCCCATGGCCGCGCCAACCTCGATGAGTTCTCCGCCAAGATCCGCGAGTTTCCCGAGGTGCTGGACTGCTACGTGCTGATGGGCTCGGTAGACTTCCTGATCCGGGTGGTAGCCGCCGATATCGAGGCTTACGAAAAGTTCTTCTTCGAAAAGCTTTCGCAGCTCCCCGGGGTGCAGGAATTGAACTCCATCGTCGCCTTGTCCGAAATCAAGGCAACCACGGAATTGCCGATCTGAATGGGGATGTCGGCGCTGTCGGTAATTCTCGTTTCAGTTTTCCAGCTTGCGCAGTCGATTGTAGAGGTCGCTGCACGCGTCGCTTGGTGCGATGGCCCAGCTTCGCTTCGCACACTGTCGCGCTCGGTCGAGATAGTCCGGATCGTGAGCCAGTTCGTAGCGATCCAGCCATAGCGATCCGCGCTGGACCAGCAGAATGCGTGTCTCTTCGCCGTCCAGACCATTGGCCTTGCGGGCGACCAGATCGGTATGGCTCAGGGCTTCCATTATCTTACCCGAATCCTGCAGGCCCGATACAAGGGCGATGACCAGATCTCCGGGAGGGGGATTCTGGGCGCCCTCCAGCCATGCCGCGGCCAATCTGGCCTCCTCGCGCGCAGAGCCATACTTGCGGGCGAGACGAATCCCCTCGAACCGGTCCTCGCGCCAGGGCAGGCGATAGGCCTGAGCCGCTTCGATGGCTGCTATCAGGCCGGGGAGATCGTCTTCCTCGATACGGGCGCGAAACCCGAATGCCGCGACTTTCTGCCGCATCCTGTCGTGCTCAAGGTCTGTGGGCGTGCGGAGCGAGGATATCGCGGACATTAGGGCAGGTGTCAGAAGCACGTATCCCGAGGTGAGGGGGCATTTGCGTGGCAGGCCGTCTATCGTCCGCAATTGAACCGCGCGGATCCGAAGATCCAGGCTGACGATAGTCGCGACGTCCTCGGGGTCGTCGATATAGAAGCCGGCGCCGATCAGGCTTTCGGCCAGTCCTTGCCCGCCGGGCTTGTGAAGCAGCGGCAATATGTCCTCGCCACTGATGTCCTCGGCTTCGATGTCCAACGGCAGCACCTCCTGCTGCGGCTTTTACAGGTTTGGCTGGAGAGTGAACATCCCGGTTTCGGCCGAAATGGCGGAGACGGCGGCGGAAAACGGTGGTTTGGTACGATTATGAAGATTTTTTGAAATTAGCGTGTTGACCGAATCATGGGTGGGACTTAGAGGGCCTCTCACCGCAGCGGAGCAGACGCTCTTGCAGTGGTCGCCAAGACATTACGGGCAACATGCTCCCCAATCGCAAGAAGCGGGGATTGCTGGTTGTCCGGGTTTTTTGTCTGGCGGATCTTTGACATTGTAGGTTTTAGATGAAGGGACATGTGGGCGACG
>NZ_JBJDRF010000088.1:0-13092 GCF_044987305.1 Novosphingobium sp. ZW T3_23 | reverse complement strand
TCGCCGCCGCGCGCGCGGTGCTCGTGGACGCGGCGGGCCAGCCGCTGCCGGCCGGAACCGTGGCCATGCTCAACGATAGCGGCAAGACTTACGTGGGCTGGGACGGCATGCTCTACCTCGAACGCGTGGCGGCAACGAATGTGCTGGACGTCGCCTTGAGCGAGGGCAGGCATTGCCGGGTCCGGTTCTCGGCAGGCGATCCGGGAGACGGGATTCTGGATCTTGGAACCCTGAAATGTCCCTAAACCGCTTGCCCTTGGCCCGCCTGTTCTCCGCCCTCGCCATCCTGCTCGTGGCGATGCTTGCGCCCGATCGGGCCGCCGCCTGCACGGTCTCCTCCACCAGCACCAATCTCGGCAGCGTCAGTTCCTACACCGCCGCGAGCACCGCCCAACAGGGCAGCGGCTCGGCGGGGCTGCAATGCGACGTCACCCTGGCGCTGCTGGCCACCCACTACATCGCCTTCCGCGTCGATGCCTCGACCTTCCTGCTCACCGGGCCGGGCGGCAAGACGATCCCCTTCGTCGCCTCGCTGACGCAGAACGGCACACCGCTGACCACCGGGGTCTTGCAGAATCTGTCCTCCACCACGCTGCTGACGCTGTTCGGCGGCACCAACAATTCGATTCCGATCTATTTCCGCACCACGCCCACCGCGGCGCTTCCCGCCGGCACCTACACCGGCTTCCTCGACGTGCGCTGGTACTACTCGGTCTGCTCGGTGGGGGTCGCCGTGTGTCTCAGCTATTCGTCCAGCCCCGGCCTGGTGCGCCCCGGACTTGGCACCACCATCAACTGGGGCACCGGGACGGCGGTGCGGATCACCGTTACGCTGACGGTGCAGAACGACTGCATCATCACCGCCCCCGCCGCCGCGTTCGGCTCGGCGCCACTGGTTGGCAGCTTCAATCCGATCACCCGGACGATCCTGGTCCGGTGCAGCGCCGGAACGGCCTATACGGTCGGCCTGGATGACGGGAGCAACGCCTCGGGCGGCCAGCGGCGGATGCGGGCGGGGACCACGGCCAACTACCTGCAATACGAAATCTACAAGACCGCCGCCTCCACCGAGCGCTGGGGCGCGACCGGCACCGCCCGGCGCGCCAGCGCCACGGCAGACGCCAATGCCGGGGTCTACGATTCGCTCACGTCCCAGAGCTATACCTATCGCGCGGCGATCCTGACGGGCCAGACCACTCCGCCTGGCGGCGCCTATAGCGATACGATCCGCATCGACGTTGCCTTCTAGGGTGTACGGGGCGGCACCACGGCGATCCAGCCGTCTCCAAGACGCCGGAAATCCATGCCCTCCACGGCGAATCCCTGTTCGCGCAGACGGGCGCCGACTACCGCCGCGTCGAACCGCCCCCCGCTGTCGTGCTCGCCCCAGAACACCGTGGGGCAGGCGGCGGCAACGGTGCGCGATCCGGCAGGCGCGAGCCGGAAGCCGAAGCTGTCCGCCACGTAGCGATAGGCGAAAGGTACCACTTGCGCGTTGTCGCGCGGCAGCATCGCCATGACCTCGTCGTTCCAGTAGGGGTCGGTGTGGACGACCGTGCCGGGGCATCGCGCCACTTCCTGAGCAATGGCGCGGCCCGTGGAGAGCCAGCTGACCCGCTCCGCCGCCAACGGCACGTTGTGAGCCAGGGCCAGGGCCGCCGCGCCCAGTGCCGCCGCCAGTGCCGCTACCTGAACACGCGGAGGCAAGGCCTCCAGCAAGCGTCCGGCGGCCAGCGCAAGGCCCACCGAGACGGCGGCGACGATCGCCATCAGGTACTTCTCGATCAGGATCGGCCGCAGGAGATGCAAGCCGATCAGCCCGATCGCGGCCAGCACCGTGCCCACCACCAGCAGCGCCAGCGCGCCTGCCAGCGCGCTCCGCTGCTTCAGAACGAACACGTCGCGCACCAACAGCACCGCTCCCGCCAGCGCGCCGACAAGAACCACCGGGTTCGCCTCCAGCGTGCGCAGCAGGGCCCATTCCATCGACCAGCGCGCGGAGTCGAAGCCGGGCGCGATCCAGAACACCGTGGTGTTGGAGAGCCAGACCGGCAGTTGGAGCGCGGTGACGGCCACGAAGACCAGCCCCGCGACCACCACCGGAACGCCGATCGCGCGCGCCTCGCGCCAGTCCCGCCGCAGCCCCGCCGCCAGCAGGAACGGCAAGGCCAGGGCAGCGGCGGCCAGCGAGGTGATGATATGGGTGTTGAACGCCAGCAGCGTCGAGAGCCAGAAGGCCGCCTGCCGCCAGGTGGAGCCAGCCTGTCCGCTCAGCCTCACCGCGCAAAGTCCCAGCGCGAACACCGCGCCCGCGCAGAGCGACAGGAAGTAGGAGCGCAGTTCGCTGCCCGCGATCAGCGACCAGGGATTCGCCGCGAATTCCAGCACCAGCAGCGCTGCCGCCGGAGAAAGACGCGGCACGTCGCGCACGATCGCCGCGCCGCCCGCCAGCGCCAGCGCGCCGAGCGCCACGTTGAGCAGGCGGTGATGCGGGATCGATCCCAGCCACGCGCTCGCGCGGGCCAGGATGTAGTAGAGCGGCGGATGGTTGTCCGGCAGCCAGCTCTCCCGCAACGCCTGGCTCCAGGGCAGGCCGGGGCGCGTGACGTATTGGGTATAGAACTCGTCATACCAGGGCCCGCGTTGCAGGCACGTCCAGACCAGCGCCGCGCCCAGCAGCACGATGCCCGCGAAAGCCACTATACGAAGGGAGGAACGCGCCAAGGAACAAGCTCCGCTGTCTGTGCCGGCCGTTACCTCCAGCCGGATGCCGATCGCTTTAGGATGGCTTGGCGAACGAAGCGTTAACCCCGCGCCCCGTGCCGACAAGTCGTTGAAAGGCAGGCGGATCGGAGGCTATCACCGTGTCATGTCGCCCCTTACCAAACCCCGCCGCGCAACCGGTCTTGCCTTGGCCGCCGCGCGCCTCGCTCCAGTTCTTCTCGGCGCGCTCCTGTGCAGCATTGCCGGCACAGCCCAAGCCAACGATTCCACCGCGCAACTTGCCGCAGGCGGGCTGGTGCTGACGAAAAGCGATGCCATCGAGATGCGGAGCGAGGATCTCGAAATCTCGCGCTCGGCGGTGAAGGTGCGCTATCTGTTCGTCAACACCACCGACCGGGAAGTGGTGAGCCGCGTGGCCTTTCCGCTGCCCCCCGTGGGCGGCCGCGCTTTCTTCGAAGTGGACATCGCGATCCCGGTCGATTCGCCCGACAACTTCCTGGGCTTCGAAACCCGCGTGGACGGCAAGCCGGTGAAGATGGAGATCGAGCAGAAGGCGATGGCCGGGACGCTCGATCGCACCGCCTGGCTGCGCGCCCAGGCCATCCCGCTGGCCCCGCACCTGGGCCCGGCTCAGGAAGCGCTGGAGCGCCTGTCCCCCGCCCGCCGCGCCGAAGCCATAAAACTGGGGCTGATCGATCCCGACGGCTATCCGGCCTGGACGCTGGAGACGACCTACCACTGGCTCCAGCGCTTCCCCGCCGGGGTGCCCGTCTCCGTCGAGCACCGCTACCGCCCTTCGGTGGGCGGCAACACCGGCACGCTGCTGGGCAGCGACCAGGAACCCGAAACGGTGCGGAACTACTGCGTCGAACCGTCCCTGCTGGCCACGCTGCGCCGGGCCGAGGCGAGCGAAGTGATCTATTCCGAGGCCTGGCTGGACTACATCCTTGTCACCGGCGGCAACTGGAAGAAGCCGATCGGCAAGTTCCGGCTGGTGGTGGACAAGGAGCGGCCGGAGGATCTCGTGAGCTTTTGCGGCCAGGGCGTGCGCAAGATCGGCCCGACCCGCCTCGAGATGACCAAGACGAACTGGCGACCGGAAAGGGATCTCTCGATCCTGTTCCTCGACCGCCGCACCGGAGAGTAGGGCCGGCCCACGGTCTGGCGGCAGATCACCCCGCGCGCGTGAACACTTCCTTGTCATTCAACCGATATTTCAGGCGGCGGGAACCGGAAACCGGCCTGAGTGTTCTGCACTGGCCCATGGTTGCAAGGGGAGCCATGGCGCAGTCCTTCAAGGGACTTATGACGGGGATCGCGCGAGGGCGCACAGGAGGTGGGGTCGATGAAGCACGGCGCGGATCTTGCCGCAGGGTTCCTGTCCCACGGCGGAGACCTCGCGCGCCGCATCTCCGCGCATGATTGGGCCGCGACCCCGCTCGGCCAGATCGCATCCTGGCCGTCCAGCCTGAAACAGACGGTGGCGTTCATGCTGCCCTCGCCGGTGCCGCTCGTGCTGCTCTGGGGCGAGAGCGGGGTGATGATCTACAACGATGCCTATTCCCGCTTCGCCGGCGGCCGCGACAGCCGCCTGCTCGGCTCCAACGTGCGCGACGGGTGGGAGGAAGTGGCAGACTTCAACGACAACGTCCTGAAGGTTGGCCTTGCCGGCGGCTCGCTGAGCTATCGCGACCATGTGCTGACGCTGCACCGCGATGGACGGCCCGAACAGGTCTGGATGAACCTGGACTATTCCCCGATCCCCGGTGACGACGGCGCCCCGGCCGGGGTGATCGCCGTGGTGGTGGAAACTACCGAGGCTCACGCCGCGCGCCTGGCGCTTCAGGAAAGCGAGACGCGGCTGCGCTTCCTTGACGATCTCGGGCGGGCCTTGCGCGATTGCCGCAGTGCCGACCAGATCCTGGCGATCACCACCCGCAAGACCGCCGAGCACCTCGACTTGTCGAACTGCGCCTATGCCGACATGGACGAGGACGGCGACGGCTTCACCATTCGCGGCGACTGGAACGCGCCGGGCTCTCCCTCGATCGTCGGGCACTACAAGCTGGCGGATTTCGGCGTCCTCGCGGTCAGCGAGCTGAACGCCGGGCGGCCGCTGATCATCGCCGACAACCGGACCGAACTGGCGCCGGAGGAAGCCCGCACGTTCCAGGACATCGGGATCACCGCCACGGTCTGCATGCCGCTGGTCAAGGAAGGCCACCTGATCGCCCTGATGGCCATCCACGACCGCAAGGCGCATGACTGGAGCGAATACGAACTCAGCCTGATCCGCGAAGTGACCGAGCGTTCCTGGGCCCACGTCCAGCGGGTCGGCGCCGAAGGCCAGCTTCACGAACGCGAGGCGTTCAACCGGCAGATCCTGGACAGCGCCATCGACTACGGCATCGTCGCCACCGATCCGGAAGGGCGCATAACCCTGTGGAACGCGGGGGCCGCCGCCATGCTGGGCTGGACCGAGGCGGAAATGCTGGGCCAGCCGATGGCCACGTTCTTCACCCCGGAAGACCGCGCGCTGGGCCGTCCCGCCGCCAAGCGCCGGGAGGCTCTGGCAACCGGGCGCGCCCACGATGCGCGCTGGCACTTGCGCAAGTCCGGGCAGCGGTTCTGGGGTCTCAGCGAGATGACCCCGCTGCGCGATGCCGCGGGCACGGCGATCGGCTTCGTCAAGCTGATGCGCGATCGCACCCCCGAGCACCGCGCGCAGGAAGCCCTGAACCAGAGCGAGGAACGGCTGCAACGCGCGCAGAGCGCGGGCCGGGTCGGCCTGTTCTCCATCGATATCCTGGCCAACAAGATCGACGGCACCGGCGAGTTCTGGCGCATCTTCGGGATCGAACCCGCCGACGAACCGGAAAACGCCCCGCCGACGGAGCGGATCGAGCAGCTTGTCGTGCCGGAAGATCGCTACCTGATTTCAACCTGGGCGCGGCGCCAGCAGGGCAGCACCCCGCTGGACGTGGAGTACCGCATCCGCCGGGCCGACACCGGCGAGGAGCGGGTGATCGCCCGCAAGGCCGATTTCGAGTTCGACCCGGAAGGCCGCCCGGTGCGCATGATCGGCGTGGTACAGGACGTGACCGACCGTCGCCGCATCCAGCGCGCGCTGGAAAAGAGCGAGGCGCAGTTCAGCACGCTGGCGCAGAACATGCCCATCCAGGTCTGGACCGCGCGGGTGGACGGCCAGATCGACTGGTTCAACGACCGCGTCTATACCTACACGGGCCGGACCCGCGACAGCCTGGGCGCCGATGGCTGGAACGAGGTCATCCATCCCGACAATCGCCCGGAATCGCGCCGGAAATGGGCGCATTCGGTAGCGACCGGCGAAGTCTTCGAAACCGAGTTCCGCCTGCGCGACAGCCAGGAGGGCTATCGCTGGCACTTGTGCCGGGCCCTGCCGCTGATCGACGGTCATGGCGAGGTTACGGCCTGGATCGGCACCAATACCGATATCGAGGCCCAGAAGCAGGCCGAGGCCGCCTATGCCCAGGATCGCGACAGGTTGTGGTCGATCAGCCGCGACCTCATGCTGGTCTGCGATCACGCCGGGCTGATCACCGCCGTCAATCCCTCGGCTGAGCTTATGCTGGGCTGGCACGAGGGCGAGATGCTGGGCCGCCGGATCGCCGCCTTCGTCCACCCCGACGACCGCGCGGTGACGGCCTCGGCGCTGGCACGCCTGGTGGCGGATGTGGATCCGGATGCCGATCCGGATACTGATCAGGATACTGGCGGCCAGCCGGGCACGGCGAGCTTTGAGGATGCCCGCTCGGGCATGATCGCCTTCGAGAACCGCCACCGCACCCGCGACGGCGACTATCGCCTGATCGCCTGGACCGCCGTGCCGGACGGGGGCCGCATCCATGCGGTGGGACGCGACATCACCGAGCAGCGCGCGGTGGAGGACGCCCTGCGCCAGAGCCAGAAGATGGAGGCCGTGGGCCAGCTTACCGGCGGCATCGCGCATGACTTCAACAACCTGCTCCAGGGCATCACCGGCAGCCTGGACATGATGCACAACCGGCTCACCCAGGGCCGCACGGGGGAAATAGAACGCTGGCTTCAAGGCGCCAGGACTTCCGCCGAGCGCGCCGCCGCGCTCACCCACCGCCTGTTGGCCTTCTCGCGCCGCCAGCCTCTGGACCCGCGTCCGGTCCGCGCCAACCCGCTGATCGCCTCGATGGAGGACATGCTGCGCCGCACGCTGGGCGAGCATATCGATCTGGAATTCGTGCTGTCCGGCGGCTTGTGGCAGACCCGCTGCGATCCCAACCAGCTGGAAAACGCGATCCTCAACCTGGTGATCAACGCGCGGGACGCCATGCCCGATGGCGGCAAGCTGACGATCGAGACCTGCAACGCCCATCTCGACGAGCATTACGTGGCCCAGCAGCGCGACCTGAAGCCGGGGCAGTACGTCTGCATCGCGATTAGCGACACCGGCGTGGGCATGACCCGCGACGTGTCCGAGCGGGCGTTCGAGCCGTTCTTCACCACCAAGCCGATGGGGCAAGGCACCGGCCTTGGCCTCTCGATGATCTACGGCTTCGCGCGCCAGTCCGAAGGCTATGCGCGCATCTATTCGGAGCCCGGCGTCGGCACCAGCGTCAAGATGTTCCTGCCCCGCCATCGCGGCCTTGAGGACATGGCCGATGCCGACCGGGACAGCGGCCACCTGCCCGAGGCGCTGGCCGGCGAAGTGGTGCTGGTGGTGGAGGACGAGGCGGTCGTGCGCGGCCTCATCGTCGAAGTGCTGGACGAACTCGGCTACCAGGCCATCGAGGCGGCGGACGGACCTTCCGGCCTCGAAATCCTGCAATCCGGCCAGCGCATCGATCTGCTCATCACCGACATCGGGCTGCCGGGCCTGAATGGCCGGCAGGTGGCGGACGGTGGCCGCACCGCGCGGCCGGGATTGCGGGTGCTGTTCATGACCGGCTATGCCGAGAACGCCGCCCTTGCAGCCGGTTTCCTGGAACCCGGCATGGCCATGATAACCAAGCCCTTCGCCATGGATGCGCTGGCGAAGCGGATACGCGAATGCATCGAGGATTGACGCCATGATCGAGGGGAGTTCGGACGTGCAGGGCCTGCGCGTGCTGGTCGCGGAAGACGAAGTGCTGGTGGCGATGCTGCTGGAAGAGATGCTGGACGATCTCGGCTGCCAGGTCGTCGGCCCCCACGGCACGCTGGCCGACGCGCTGGAAGCGGGTCGCGGCGACGCGTTCGACGTGGCGGTGATCGACATGAACCTGGCGGGCGAGCGGGCCGATCCGATCCTGGCCGAACTGGCCGCCCGATCTGTCCCTTTCGCCATCGCCAGCGGCGGCGGCCACTGGGACTTGCCCTATCAACCCGCGTTCATGCTCAACAAGCCCTATACCTTCGCCCAGCTGCAACAGGCCGTGCAGGCACTGGACCGGGCGCGGGGCTGACGGCCTCCCGCTCGGCTGGACCTGCCGCGCCAATTGCCATAACCCCTTGCGAACCTTGCCGAGGGCAGGCGTACCAGCAGAGAAAGCGCGATCCCGATGTCGACAGTGCCCTCCCCCGGCTCCGCGCTGCTTCCTCCCGATCGCGGGCAGCGGCTGAAGGCCATCGTCGCGGGCTCCACCGGCAATCTGGTGGAATGGTACGACTGGTACGCCTACTCCGCCTTCACGCTCTATTTCGCGCCGCATTTCTTCCCGGCCGAGGACCGCACCGCCCAATTGTTGAGCGCGGCGGCGATTTTCGCGGTGGGCTTCCTGATGCGTCCCGTCGGCGCCTGGCTGATGGGCATCTATGCCGACCGCAAGGGGCGCAAGAGCGGCCTTACCCTGTCGGTGGCGCTGATGTGCGCGGGATCGCTGCTGATCGCGGTGACGCCTTCCTACCGGACGATCGGCATCGGCGCGCCGCTGCTGCTGGTGCTGGCCCGGCTGATGCAGGGGCTCTCCATCGGCGGCGAGTACGGCGCCAGCGCCACCTACCTGTCCGAAATGGCGGGACGCTCCCGGCGCGGGTTCTACTCCAGCTTCCAGTACGTCACCCTGATCGCCGGGCAGCTCGTGGCGATCTGCGTGCTGCTGGTGCTTCAGGCCCTGCTGACCGAGGCCCAGCTCGACGCCTGGGGCTGGCGCATTCCCTTCGTGATCGGCGGCGCCCTGGCGATCCTGGTGTTCCGCCTGCGCCGGGGCATGGCCGAGACGCACAGCTTCGAGAAAGCGCGGGCCGAGCATGCAAAAACGGAAGGCGCGCCGCAATCGGGCTTGCTCGAACTGTTCCGCCGCCACCCGCGCGAAACGCTGACGGTGATGCTGCTGACCGCCGGCGGCACGATCGCCTTCTATGCCTATTCGATCTACATGCAGAAGTTCCTGGTCAACACCAGCGGGCTCAGCCGTCAGACGGCTTCGCAGATCAACGGCGTGACGCTGTTCCTGTTCATGCTGCTCCAGCCGCTGGCCGGCGCCCTTTCCGACCGCGTGGGCCGCAAGCCGCTGATGGTAGGCTTCGGCCTGTTCGGCGTGCTCTGCACATATCCGATCTTCGCCACCCTGGCCGAGACGCGCAACCCCATCGTCGCCGGCCTGCTGGTCATGGCGGGGCTGGTGATCGTGACCGGCTATACCTCGATCAACGCGGTGGTGAAGGCGGAGCTGTTCCCCGCGCATATCCGCGCGCTGGGCGTGGCCCTGCCTTATGCGCTGGCGAATACCCTGTTCGGCGGCACCGCCGAATTCGTGGCGCTGTCGTTCAAGCAGGCCGGGATCGAGCAGGCCTTCTACATCTACGTCTCGGTGATGATCGGCATTTCGCTGGTGGTCTACATCCGCATGAAAGAGACGCGGGACCACAGCCTGATCCTGGAAGACTGAACTACCTGCGTTCCAGCACCGCCAGGACCATCTCGACGAGTTCGCCGATCGGCGCCTGATCCTCGCGCGCATAGAGCGAGACGACCATGGGCGGCACTTCTCCCAGCCCTTCGCCATCCCGTCCGCTAAGGCGCCGCACATCCTGCCCCCGCGTCACCGAGAGAGGCAGCAGCGACAGCCCCATGCCCGCCGATACCGCCGAGAGCACGCTTTGCAGGCTGCTGCCCGAAAAGGCCACGTACCAGCGGCGACCGGCGGCTTCGAGCTGGCGGAACATCGTTTCGCGGTAGAGGCCGCCGACCGGGAACGTCACCAGTGCCAGAGGATCGCCCGCCTCCACGCCGGGCTCCGGCGCCGCGAACCAGCCGAGCGGTTCGGGGAAGCTGGCGCGGCAATCGGGCGCGGGCCGGTCTTCCTTGACCACGACGATGTCGAACTCGCCCTGCCGATAGCGGGAGGCGAGGTCGCGACTAAGCCCGGTCACCACGTCCAGCCTGATGCGGCTGTTCCGCGCGGCGAAGCCGGCCAGTCCGCGCGCCAGGGCCGGCGTCGCAAGGTCTTCCGGCAAGCCGATGGAGATCGCCGCCGTCCCCGCCGGGTCGCGCAGCAGGCTGCGCGCCTCGGCGTCGAGCTGGAGGATGCGGCGGGCATGGCCGAGCAGCCGCTCCCCCAGCGCGGTGGGCCGCACCGGCCGGGCGGCGCGATCGATCAGCGGGTGACCGGCCAGCTCCTCCAGGCGCCCCAGTTGCTGGCTGATCGTCGATTGCGTCATGCCCAGCCGCTCGGCCGCGCGGGTGAAGTGGCCGGTTTCGACGATGGCCACGAAGCTGCGCAGGAGACGGGGATCGAGCATCGGATATCATTACCATAATGGATGATTAATATTCCAACATGTAATTTGTGAATGCTCCCGGTCTGGAAGTAGAATGCATCGGGAAAGGACTACCTCCATGAAGCTTCTCGCCCCCCTGATCGCCACGCTCTTGGCGTCGAGCGCGCCCGCGCTGGCAGCCGAACAGGCGGACACGATGATCCGCCACGTCACCGTGATCGACGTCGAACATGCCCGCGCCGTCAAGGATCAGGCCGTGGTTCTGCGCGGCCGCGACGTCGTGGCCGTGGGCAGGGACGGCGCGATTGCGCGGGAATGGCAGGCACGCGACGTGGTGGAGGCCAAGGGGCGATTCGTGATCCCCGGCCTCTGGGACATGCATGTCCACTTCGGCGGCGGGCCGGACCTCATCGAGGAGAACAAGGCGCTGCTGCCGCTCTATGTCGCCCATGGCGTGACCACCATCCGCGACTGTTCGGGCGACCTGCCTGAGCAAGTGCTGCAATGGCGCGGCGAGATTGCGGGCGGCACGCTGTTCGGCCCGCGCCTGCTGACTTCCGGCGCCAAGATCGAAGGCATCAAGCCGGTCTGGAAGGGCACGATCGAAGTCGGCAGCAAGGGCGATGTCGATGCGGCGCTGGCCCGCCTTCAGGACCGGGACAAGGTGGACTTCGTGAAGATCACCGACAGCACGCTGGATCCGCAACTGTTCCTCTACGCCGTGTCGCAGGCCAAGTCGCGCGGACTGCGGACTTCGGGTCATATCCCGATGGCCCTTACCGTGGGGCAGGCGGTTGATGCGGGGATCAGTTCGATCGAACACCTCGACTATGCCTACAAGGCGGGCGTCAAGGACGAAGCCGCGATCGCCGCCGACTTCGCTGCCGGGCGCATCGATCGCGCCGAGGCGAACCGCCGGTTGAACACGGGCTTCGACCCGGCCACTGCCATGGCCTCCTACCGCACTTTCGCGGACAAGGGCGTCTTCGTGACGCCCACGCTCAACGGCAGCCGCGTGATCGCGTGGCTCGATCAGGACGATCACGCGAACGATCCCTATCTCGCCTATATCGGCCCGAAGCTGCGCAAGACCTATGACTGGCGCGTCGATCGCGCCGCAACGGCGGACGCTGCCGCCATCAAGGCCCGCCATGAGCACTTCGATCGCATGGCCGCCGTTCTGCCCATGCTGGTGAAAGCGGGCACCACGGTGATCGCGGGAACCGACGCGGGCTTCCTCAACTCGTTCAACTATCCCGGCATCGGCCTGCATGACGAACTGAGCCTCTTCGTCGACAAGGGCCTCACCCCGGCGCAGGCGCTGTCCGCCGCCACCCGCGCCGGGCCTGCCTGGTTCGGCCAGTTGGACCGCTACGGCGCCGTCGCGCCCGGCAAGGCGGCGGACCTGGTGCTGCTGGATCGCGATCCCCTGAAGGACATTTCCGCCACCCGCGCCATCCGCGCCGTGGTGATGAACGGCAAGCTCTACGACCGCGCGGCGCTGGACGGCATGTTGACGGAAACGAAGGCCAAGGTCGCGGCGTGGAATGCGGCGGAACAGGCCGGATCCGGCCAATGATCGAGCGGCTCTTCACCAACGCGCTCCTGCCCGACGGCACCGAAGCCGATCTCGCCGTCTCCGCCGGGCGGTTCGCGGCGATCGGACGCGATCTGGCCGCTCCGGAGACGGTCGAGCGCGTCGATCTCGGCGGGCGGCTGGTGCTGCCGGGCTTCGTCGACGGCCACATCCACCTCGACAAGAGCTTCTTCGGCGAGCCCTGGCAGCCCCATCGCCCCGCCGCCACCTTGCGCGAGCGGCTGGCAGTCGAAAAAGCCATGCTGGCCGACGTGCGCCCTGCCCGCGTCCGCGCCGACGTGCTGATCGCGCAGGCGGCCAGCCTCGGCACCGTGGCGATGCGCAGCCATGTCGACGTGGACGCCACGACCGGGCTCTCCCATCTCCACGCAGTAATGGCCGCGCGCGAGAACTGGCGGGATCGCGTGGATATCGAACTGGTCGCCTTCCCGCAGGCGGGCATCCTCACCTGCCCCGGCACCGCCGACATTCTGGACGCCGCCATTCGCGAAGGCGCCGAGGTGGTGGGCGGCATCGACCCGGAAGGGATGGACGGCGATTCCGACGGGCATCTGGACGTCGTCTTCGGCATTGCCGAGCGGCGCGGTGCCAAGATCGACATCCACCTGCACGAAGCCGGCCTTCCCGGCGTGGCGCAACTCCACCGCGTCGCCGCCCGCACCCTTGCGCTGGGCCTCGGCGGCCGCGTGACGGTGAGCCACGCCTATGCCTTGGGCGACGTGGACGAGCCCACGCTGGACGGCGTGGCCCGCGCACTTTCCGATGCGGGCGTCTCGATCATGACCAATGCGCCGGGAGACCGCGCCTTCCCCCCGATCCTGCGCCTGCGCGAACACGGCGTCCGGGTCTTCGCCGGCAACGACAACATCCGCGACGCCTGGTGGCCCTATGGCAACGGCGACATGCTCCAGCGCGCCATGCTGATCGGCTATCGCTCGGGCTTCTACAGCGACGAGCAACTCGGCGTCGCCCTCGCCATGGCGACGACAGAGTCGGCCCGCGCGCTCGGCCGCGAAGGGCGCGGCGTGGAAGTGGGGGCGGAGGCGAACTTCGTC
>NZ_JBJDRF010000087.1:0-13113 GCF_044987305.1 Novosphingobium sp. ZW T3_23 | reverse complement strand
GCCGACGACCGCCCCGGCCACCCCTGCAACGAGGCCGACGATCCACGAGCCGCCCCCAGAAGCGCTGGCCGACGCTAGCGCCGCTCCGGCAAGCCCGCCGCTGACCAGCCGCGCGCCGAACTGCTGCGGCACCCTGCGGCTCGGCGTCGAGGGCAGCTTGTCGGTGACGAGTTCGACCAGCGCCGCCACGGTCAGTATCCAGGGGGTGAAGTGATAGCCCAGCCATTCGAGCCAGCCGCCTTTGATTGCTACAAGGCCGCAATAGGCAGCCCAGCTCACCAGCACCGGCGCCATCATCGCGCGCAAGCCGGCCACAATGCCGATCAAGAATGACAACAGGATGATCATCGGTTCGTCCTCGAAACAGGGTTTCCGGGGCGCCAGACGCGACGCTGATCTGTAGCGCTGCATTGCCCTACGGTCGAGTAGGATCGCAGGGCAGGGCGCAGCCACTACGGATTTTGACCGGGCTCTACGGAGGCGGGTGTCAGGCGGCGTAATGATCGGCGGGCAGACGGCGCGAAAGGTTGGAACGCAGCGCCCGGCGGGCTCATCCGCGAAGCTTGCTGTCGATGGCGAGGTCTAAGAAGAGCCGGTCGCGGATCCGCCCATGCTGGTAGAGAGAGAAGCGAATTGCCCATGTCTGACGGAGTTTCAGCGCTCGCTTTGCTCCATTCTTGCCTCCGGCGTTCCAAGATACCCGCTCGCGATCGGCGGGATCAAACTCTGATAATCCCATGTTACATCTCCTGTGGCCCTCACCGCCACAGGTTGAGCGCTTCAGCGCAGGCCGACCCGTTTAAGCCTCTCAGCAGCGATTTTTTTGGCCCCTAGCTGCTGACGGGTCTGCTATCCCGTGGCGCTCCGTTACGAGCCAGACAGGCTGTTCACCCCGACCTTCTGGCCATAGCGGGCTCCGAACCGCCCAAATAAAGCGGTCATCGGTTCAGGTTGTGAGCAAGACAACAAACGGCCGCTATCAGGGAGCTGCAGAGGCCACCTGAGCGACTGTTGTCGGGGGAAGCGGATGGTGCCCGACAGGCCCAGAAGCGTGAGCACGAGGCCGATTAAGCCTCTCGCCCAGCAGTGCAGCGTGTCGGGCAGCTTCATCATGTCAGAACCGGTAGTCCCAACCCAGCGTGACGGTACGGCCCCGGCCGGTGAAATAGCGGGCATTGTCGGTCGCCGCGGCGGTCGAGCGGATCGTCTGGCTGTTATAAGTGACATAGTCGACATCGAATAGGTTGGAGGCCGCGAGCGTGATCCCTCCCCAGCGCAGCAGGTCGTAACGCAGCACGGCATCGGTCAGTGTATAGCCCGAAAAAGCAGTGTTGGCCGGCGCGCCGTCGAACTTGCGGTCGAGATAGAGACCCGCCTGCACGCGCGCCGACACCGGGCCCCTGTTATAGCTGGCCCAGACGTTGATCCGGTCGGGCGAAATGTTCGCGCCGTCGAGGTCGATATCAACCTTGTCGTCCTTGTTGCTGTCCGTGCGGCCCGACAGATGGGCATAGCCCGTGCCGAGTTTCAGCCCGTCCACCGGAAGCTCTACTGCAAGGTTGATTTCGAACCCTTCGATTTCGATGCGTTGGCGCTGAACGTCGTAGACGCCCGCGCTGTTCATGACCAACAGGCCGCCATCCTTTGACGTCGACCAGAAATAGGTCGCGCTGGCATCGAGGGGGCCCCGCTTGATTTCGATGCCCACCTCGCGATTGTTGGAAATGACGGGGGTGACGTTAACGTCGTCGATACTGAAGTTCGACTGGGTCGCGCCGTTGACCGAGCGCAGGATACGGCCGACGTCCGCGATCGAATAGCCTTCGGCATAGCTGGCATAGGCGCGGACGCCCTGCGCAGGCTCGACAATCACGCCGCCATTGATCAGCAGATCGTCAAAGGCGCGCGTGCCGCCGCTGACCTGGGCCGAATTATAGGACGCCAGCGTCACATAATCGTCGACCTTGAGTTGGCCATTCTCCCAGCGCCCGCCGCCCGCAAGGCGCACGGCGCCGTCAAACAGCTTCAGATTGGCCTGGCCGAACGGAGCGAGTGTGCGGAAGGTGGTCGGCGGGACCCAATAGCGCCCGGTCGCGATCAAATCCTGCTGGGTCTTGTCCCACATCGAGTCAAAGCCAAGCGTGACGTTGAGTGCTTCGAAAAATTGCCGTTCATAACTGACGCGCGCACCCAGCTTGCGCGAGCGGTTCGCCGACTGGTCGAACAAGGTGCCGTTGGGAGCGATGCTGGCGTCCTGAAAGGTCGCGTTCACGTCGCCGCCGAAAATATCGCGCGACCGATTGAAAAAGGCCTGAAAGATCAGATTGCCGCCGCCGAGATCGGTATCGGTCAGCGTCAGGTTGACGGTTTCGACGCGATTGGAGGCCGCTTCGCCCTGTATGTCACCACGCTTCGAGCTGCTAGGAAGCCCCGTCGCTCGATTGCCCGTGACCTGGACCCAGTCGCCATTGCCTTCAAGATTGAAGCGCGTCGCGAACAGTTCCAAGCGGGCGGTCGACGACACATCATAGCCCAATCTAGCGAAGAAGCTCAGGCTCTTGCTGTCCTGTACGTCGCCCTGCGTATTATCGATGCCGATGCGGCGGCCTGCGCCGTCATAATAAAGCCCGCGCGTTTCATAAGCGACGCCGCCGGTCACGTCGAACGCGCCCTGGCGATAGCTAAGCAGTCCGCCGAGCTTGCCGCCAAAGCTGTTGCTTTCAAAATTGCCGGTCGATCCTTGCACCAGCACGCGGCCGGAGAGGCCTTCTTCACGCGGCGCGTTGACCACCACCTGATTGACCACGCCGCCGGTCGCGCCGATACCCTGCAATGCGTTCGATCCGTAGATCAGTTCGACGCGATCGAGGAAAAAGGGGTCGATCGTATAGCCATCGCGCGATCCGTCTCGGATCGGCGTCGACTGCGGAATACCGTTGATCGCATAGAGCGGCGAGCGACCGCGCAGCGTCTCGCCCGCACCCGACAGCTTTTGCCGTGAGGGCGAGAAACTGGGGGTCAGGTTTGCCACTGCATCAATGACCGAGCCCGAGATCGCGACCTGTTGGTCCAGACTGTCCTTGGAAATGACATCGATTGTCAGCGGCAGCGCGCTGGGCGGCAACGTGGTGCGGGCAGCGGTGACGACGATCGTCTCGTCGGGCCTCGCCTCCTCAGCCATGGCCTGCGCGGACACGGCGACACTGACAAGCGCGGAAGAAGCAAGCAAAACATAACGCATGACGAGACCCCCGAAAATTCTCGGTCCGCGTAAACACGCTCAACCATTAACGCAAATGATTATTAATAGCGACATTGGCGCAGATGAGCACGGCAGGGAAATTGTTCGCACAAAGCCGCCGCTCGGATCCTGAGCTTCTCGGGGTCGACCTAGGCCTCCCTCTCCCTGTACCTCGATGGAAGCACCGAGATGGCCGACGTGAGCGGAAAGCCCCTCGGGACGGCGCGCGAGGCTACCCGCGGCGAAGCCATTGTTTATGACAATGGTTGCAGCATGCGGATGCTGGCATCGATGTTTGATCCGACAGTAAAGATCCCTGGCATCGCGATCCCGGGATACTGCCCCCTCCGCAGGATAGGGCGATTGCGCGGTGATGATCGGGAAGGCCCGCGTGGCGGGCGGCCGCCCGCGAGCGGGCACAGAGCTTGGATCGGGTAGCGACGAAGATTGGACTCATAGCGTGCCGCAGAAGAAGGAGGAATGGCTGGTGGCGGTGTAACCGGACGGTCCCAGTGGCTGCACCGACCGGCAGTGAAGTCCCATCCCAAAGCGTTCGAGAACGAAGGCTGGCGTCAACTGGCCGAAGCGTACCAGCAGCGAGCTCTGATTGAACGTCGCCGAAGTTGGCGGTGTTCTGACGATGGCCTTCAAGGAACATCGAGTTTCCGGTGAACGCATCGACACCAGGATCAAAAGCGGCGAGTGCGCTCAGTGGCCGAAAGATGAAGGTGCCATAATGGACCATCCGGTGGGGATGGCGGTCAGGCTGGGAATCGAAAGCGTCCTGCGCTTCATGCTGGTGGCGCGCACGCAAATCCTCGATCCCGCGCTGATGCGCCCACGAACTTGCCATGGTAACCAGGGTGAGCAAGACCAGCAGCGCGCAGGCGATCATGGCGACGCGATTTCGGCGCATCAAGCGCAGCTCGTCTCGCGCTACGAGTGATGCGACGCTCATGCGACCAGCCTTTGCGTCGCGACCGCAAAGCGGGCGTGGAGAGCGCGCACATCGAAGCGTTCCGGCCCTTGGGCGGGCACATCCTCCGCGATGCGCCCAGCTTCAAGAGAGCAGATGCGGTCGGCAATATCGGCGGCGCTGAGCAAATCATGCGTCACCATCAGGACTGCTGTGCCGCGTTCCCGCACGGAGAGGACAAGGGCGTTGAAATCCGCTGTGGCGCGTGGATCGAGGCCGGACGTTGGCTCGTCGAGCAGCAACACCGGGACTTCGCGAAGCATGGCAACGGCAATGGCGACCTTTTGCCGCATACCCTTGGAGAAGGCGCCGAGGCGCTGGTCCCAGGCGCGTTCCTGAAGCCCGGCGGCGGCAAAAGATTCCACGATCGCGGCCCGGTCCTGCTTTCCGTCCGAGAGCGCCAGAAGATATTGCGCATTCTCCACGGCAGTCAGATGTTCGTAGAACGCGACGTTCTCGGGTAGGCGAACTGGCGCCGCGCACCATCGGGGTCGATTCCAGAATCGATACCGCACACCGAAACCGTGCCCGACTGTGCCTTCACAAAGCCGAGCAGCGTCGAGAGCGTCGTCGATTTCCCCGCGCCATTGCCGCCGAGCAGCGCCGTAACACTACCCACCGAAGCGGAAAGGGAAAGACCGTCCAGCACATGATGGTCCCCATAGGTCACGACTACATTCTCGATCAGGATCGGTGGCGAGGCGTTGGTCATGATGTCTCCCGACAGAGGTTGAGGTTTGGGGGGAATTGCGTGTTTGTAGCGGATGCGATTACCCGTCCGCCTGTTCGCTGAAGTGCGTACGGCAGGTATGTCGCGGGATCAGTCGCCAATTGACGAGATGGGTAGCGGCCAGCAGCAGCGTGCCTGTCACGGTGAGTGAGGTTTCTTGCCAACCATGCGGCATTGAAATGCCGAGGGTCATCAATGTCAGGCCACTAGCCCCCATGACAATGAGCATGGCGTTGCGATGCCGACGGAAGGCAAGAATGAGCGCGGCCGCACTCGTGGGCACGGCAAAGGCCAGTGCCATCACATGGAAGCGCTCTGGCATAGCGAGCGAGGCGGCCATCGCCGGCATCAGAAGAAGGAAGGCGGGCAGTATCAGGCAATGCACGAGGCAAAGAGTAGATCCGCCAATGGCGAGACCATCAAAGATCCGGGATAGACTGGGCATGAAGCAATCAGGCCAGAGCACCTGCCCCATTGGACAGGCGCTCTGGGCCACCTTTCCTTTAAAGCTGAAACCGTGCCGTCAGGCGGATGTCACGACCGGCCAGCGGCGCATAATCCTTCAACACGCTGGAGTGACGGCGGGCTATAACGTCGAACAGGTTGTTGGCCGAAAGGCTGAAGCTGGTGGCATTGCCCGGGATCGGGGTCCAGTTCAGCGACGCATTGACCATCGTATAACCGGGGGTTGCCGTCTCGTAGGCGGTCACGCGGTCCTGCCTGAACGCGCGCTCGACCTCGATCCTACCGCCAAGACGCTCGGCTTGGGCTGCAATGCCCCCCAGCAGGCGAAGCGGCGGAATGCGCGGCGCCGGGCCGGAATCTGCCACTGTTGCTCTGACATAATCGCCCATGAAGTCGGCGCGGATTTCCGTCTGACCGATCATGGCAAGCCGTGCAGACAATTCGCCTTCGATACCGAAGTAGCGGGCATTGGCCTGGGCATATTGATAGACGGGCAAGCCAAGCTGCGTGCCGCCGGTCTGATAGTCGTAGATATAGTTGCTGAACCAGTTGTGGTAGACAGATGCCGCGAAGCTGAAGCCTTCGCTGCGTCCCTTGAGCGTTGCTTCAAGGCCCCAGCTTGCTTCCTTGCTGAAAGTGGGATCGCCGATCTCAAATGCCTGGGTTCCCATATGCGGCCCGTTGGGGAAAAGTTCTTCAGCCGAAGGCGCGCGCTCAGTGCGCGAGGCATTCAGGCCAACCCGGACGCCCTCAGCAATCGGCAGGCTGCCGCCCAGCGAGAAGGAAAAGGCATTGAAGCTGCGGTTGATGCGAGGGTTGCCCAGATCCGCATCGGCGTCAGCTTCAAGGTCGCTATGTTCAAACCGAGCGCCGGCTTCGGCGCGCAGCAGCCCCATGTCGAGGGACTGCAGCGTGAAGAGACCGAATTGCTGGGTCTTGTTGCGGGGTAGGAATTTCTCTTCACCCGCCACGTGGAAGTTGCGAATGAGGAACTGACCGCCGATGGCGCCCTTCCAACCATCCCGCTCGGTCTGAACCGCTTCGATGCGGCCTTCATAACCTTTGTTGACGAAGGTTGTGCCAATCTCTCCGCTGCTTTCGATCTCGTCGTGACTATAATCCGCGCCTGCCGCACGCACCTTGATGCGGTCAAAGAAGCCGTCCGTTTCCACTTCGCCGCGCACATCGACGCGGGTCTGCTTCAGGTTCAGGCGAATGCCGGCATGGCTGTGCCCTGCGTGACCGTGCCCATCATCCACTTCCTCATTCTGATTTGCAGGGTCAAAGCGGGCCGGGACGCCATAAAGGCTATCATAATGGCTCACCACGAAACCGAGCGATCCGGTGTCGCCGATATAGGTCAGACCACCTGCATAATCTGCTGTTCTGGCCGCGCTGTTCGTCAGTTTCCCCCGCGCATTGGCTTTCTGCAACAGTCCAGGGTCGTTCTCAGCCTCGGCGATGCGTGCGGCCTCGTCACGCACGTCGCGGGTGTAGAGATACCCCCCGGTGCGCATGTCGCCGGTCTTGAGGTAGCTGCCATCGGCATGGAGGACGAGGTGTTGTGTGAGGGGCATGTTAAGCACCCCGCCCACGGAAGTTTCGTCTGCCGCCGAGCCATAGTTCGTGATTGCGTCCAGATGGGCCGTGCCCTCGTGGAGGCTACGGGGGATGCGGCTGTCGATCACATTCACCACGCCGCCAATTGCCGACGAACCGAACAGCAGCGCGGCAGGGCCACGCAGAACCTCAATCCGATCGGCCGTAAGCGGGTTGATCGCGGCGGCATGGTCCGCCGAAGTGTTCGAGACGTCAATGCTGCCGATCCCGTCGGTGAGAACGCGGATGCGTTCACCTTGGAAACCGCGCAGCACAGGCCGCGAGGCACTGGGGCCAAAGCTTGTGGCCGAAACACCGGGCTGGCGGGCCAGCGTCTCGCCAATGCTTGGTCGCAACTGGCGTGTGAGTTCCGTGCCCGCGAGAACGGAGGTGCCGGACAGAACATCGATCTCATTACGCAAATAGGGCACGGTGACGACAATGTCCGACGACGACCAGATATCTTCCGGATGAAGGAGGTCGGTACCACCTGCATTCGCCGAGGACGACCCCGTAGACATGGGACCGAAAATGCCGCGCCCGCCGCCACTTGACCGACCGAAGACCGGGCGCGAGGAGCCCATGCCCAGCGTTTTACGGATGCCGAACACAGTCGTTCGGCCCGGCGTGACGTAAAAATCGGAGTCGTAGCGCTCGGAATCCTGATCGTTCAAGAGATTGTCGATCCTGCCGAAGACAACCAAACTGTCGGTGATCGGCTGTTCGGCCCGCAGGTTGAAACGTTTGACCGCATCACGGTCACGCATCTTGAGGACATAGGCGTTCGCGCTGACCGAACCGTCCAGCGCCCGCAATGATATGGTCCCACCCCCGGAGTATTTCGGTGTGCTGGCGATCCGCGTTCCTACTCGCCGATCAGTAGGCGAACTTCCCTTTACCCAGCGATTGTCCGGCACTGTGATATTGCCGCGAAGCGACACAGGGCCGATCGCCGCGTCGCCTTCAATTTCCCAGCCTTTGTTGGAGATGATGCCGACATTCTGGTACTGGCTGTAAGCCCGCTCACCAACCGGGCGCACCGTTACGGGCATAAGCAGGTTGCGGCCTTCTTCATCGAAGTATGTGACCGATAGTTTGCCGATGCCCCGCCAGGTCAGGTCGAAGCCCGCATCCCAACCTTCCTTGATGTCAGGTCCAAGATGTGGGTTCGCCCGATAACCTGAAGCCTGACGCACATCCATGATAGGCGCACGGGCGCTGCGGCCCCATTGCCCACGCAGCTTGAGCGTCGCAGGCCCCCGGTCGATGACATAGGAGAGACCGACGCGCGGTTGGAACTGCCGCTGTTCGGAAGGTACGACCCACCGCAAACCTTCTTCGACACGCCCTGCCAGCGTCAGATAGAGCTGATCCCGATACCCGAACTCAGCCATCCCGTAGTAGCCATAGTTGCTCCAGTCGTCCTGGGTGGCATGGGCATCCCACGCATTGGAAAAGTCGGGATTGCCATTGGCGTCATATTCGAAACCATAAGCTTCAATCATGTCAGAATGATAGAAGGTGGCGTCTGCCCCAGCGGTGAAAATGGCAGAGAAATCAGGGCTTAGCTTTGCATCGTAGGAAGTGAAGTACCGTAGCGTCCGACGGGAGTAATTCGTGCTCTGGAGCGTGTTCTCGCCGAACGAGACGCCCTCGTAAGAGAAGATGTTCGTGTCATTTCCAAGCGTAAGGGTATGGTTCCAGTTCGGCGTAGCCTGATAGCCGATGGTCGCCGCCACCAACGTCTCGATCATGGGATAGTCGACACCGTCGATCGCGGTCATATTCCGGTGAAAATGCATGGCGCTGAGGCTCAGCGAGAAGTCGTCCCGCCTTGCCCGAAGACCGCCCGACAGCCCCCAGATCTTCGACCTGAAACTTGGCGTCCACTCGCCCGTGCTCTGATAGCTGCCTCCGACGCGATAGCCGAAATCATCGTCGCCGCCATAAAGCTGCAAGGAATGGTCCTGGACCCAGGGCGTGACCCCGTCTGGCTTGCGGCTGCTTTCGATGACGCCCGCGGACACCTGAGCAACCAATTCGGGTCCGGTGCTGCCCGAAGAGCTTCCCTTTTTCGTAACGATCTTCATCAGACCGCTCGAACCCTCAGCTCCATAAATTACGCCAGCTTGCGGGCCGCGCACGGTCTCGATGCGCTCGATCGTACGCGGATCCAGCATGGACAGGAGCGTGGGACGGGCGAGCTCAATACCGTCGACGAATATCTTGGAATAATCGCCGATCAGGTCGCTGAATCCAAAGTTAAAGACGGTCGTCCCACGCGAGTAGACCTGGGTGGTCCAGTCATACATGCCAGGGTTGATCACGAACATGCCGGGGATTTCGCCGCGCAGGAGATCGGTCATGTTCGTGACCTGCTTTTTCTCGATCTCGTCAGCCGTGACTATCGAAATTGGGCTGGAGCTTCGGCGTGCTGCACCAGGCCGTGTGCCGGTAACCGTAATAGCGTCTGCGGAGGATACGGACTCGTCTGCGGGTGCAGTCTTTGACCGGCGCTCCGATAAGTCACGTCCCTTCTTGCCTGCCGACGGTACATCAGCCTCCGCATCGGCCGCAGCCACCTCTGTGGTGTCCTGTGCCCACGCCGGGGTCGAAATCGTCGCAAAAGCGAGGGCAGTGAACGATGAACGAAGGAGAATGAGCGATTTCGGCTTCATTGCGGTTCCAAGTTAAGGTTGCAAACGTTCAACCTCTGGCAAGGCGAACGCCGGCGATGTTACGTGGTAACGTATCATCACTTGGCGGCAGCAGTTGCGGTTCTTCGACTTTCGTGAAACCCCATTTTCCAGCCCCCCAGCGATATCCGCACGACGGGGCGACCGCCCTGTTGTGACGTTATATCATCCGGCTTGAGGGCGGTTATATTAGCGGCAGGGCAGAGGCAAATTCCTCACGGTGATAACTATCATTCCACGCGCGGGACTGCGGAGCAGTGAGTGGCAAGTTGATCGATAAGCCACTCGGTTGCCGGATCGTGTCGTGCGCGCTCCGTCCAAAGGATGTGATAGTGTATGCACGTAAATTGCTCAGGCAGATCCCGAACCGCATATCCACCCATAGTTGCATAATGGGTTGCCGCACGCGCGGGCATGATAAGTAGAGCGTTGGTATCATTCAGTAATAGTGGCGCGACCCAGAAGTAGGGAATTTGCAGCGCGACGCGTCGCTGCAACCCCAGTTCCCCCAAGGCAATGTCGATAATATCGACCTGGTTCTCTTGGAGAATCATCGAGTAATGGGGCCAATCGAGCAACTCTTTGAGATCCAGGCGTGTTGATCCTGCTTGCGCCAATGGATGATTGCAATTCATCATGCATACGATGGGCTCGTCAAACAGCCAGCGACCGTGACTACGCGCGGCATCCAGGCTGAGAGCTGAAAGCGCGATATCGACGTTGCCTGTGGCGAGCTGAGCAGCACTATCCTGCCGCATTGGCACTAGCCTGAGCTGGATGCCGGGGGCTGCACGCAAAATATGCGGCATTGCGGGCGTGATAACCGAGAAAACCCCAAAGTCTGTGCAGGCTATCGTGAAGCGGCCTGTTATGTCTTTGGGATCGAAATCCGTCTGGGCGTGCAGGACCTTCCTGGTCGCAGCGTACCAGTCTTCCAGCGGTTCACGAAGCGCCTCCGCGCGCTTGGTGAATGCGATGCCGCCGTTGCCGTGCTTGATGAACAACTGGTCTCCGAGAATGGTCCTCAGCCGGCCCAATGACTTGCTAATCGCAGATTGGCTTACCCCAACTTGGCGTGCAGTGAGCGTCACGCTTTCCGTGCGAAACAACGTGTGCAGGACCTTTAAAAGATTCAGGTCAATTTGGTCCAAACGCATCAAGCAGCCTTCGCGGTTCTCTATCTGGATTTCAGTGCTGGCGTGGTGGCTCCCGTTCCGCCGTAGCTGTAATCAAAACGCTACAAGGCCCATGGCATGATATGTTGTAACATTTCAAGGACCCACAGCGAATGCCGACTTTGACGGCATCTGCGATCAAAACCTGTCAGTCTCCTACCGGCCCCGCCCTGCCTGTTCCCTGCCGCTGCTTGCTCTCTTTCAAAGCGTCCGGTGTTCGCTTGAAAACCGCCATTGCCGCGCCTGCTCGAGAATGGCGGGCATGTCCCACGACGCGGGGTTCCGCTTCCGGTGGCACACGACCAAGCCCGGTCGTTCTTCGCTTACCGGGCAAAGGCGGGATTCACCGCTAGCGGTCACTGATATAGCTAGTCCCCGTCCGGTTCTAAGCGAGTGATCTTAGCGCTGAAAGGCCCAACAGGGTGGATTGCGGACGACGCTACCTCAATTAACGCAAAAGCCCCGGCTTACGAAAAAGACGGCGCTGACTATGATCACAGTCGGCACGAAAATAGGGATGCGGTCGATAAAGTCGCTCCGGCCCAGTGCGGCATCACCGATTACGCGGACAAGATCGAGAATAGAACGGGTATGCCGATTACTGTCGCTAAAAAGCATCCAATGCGATCTTCGAGAGGCAGGCCTTCGTAACGCTCACTCATAATCTACCGACTACCACGATCATCAAGGTCCGCAATGGGGCGCTCACGGTATGTCCGGATTTCGGCGCGACCGGGTGGTATGCGGGCGATTATGGTTGCCAGACGAACTTGTCGCGGCTGCGAAGTGATCGTCGATAAAGTTCATTCGGTATCAGCGGCTCGTTAGGCTACGTCCACCGAGCGTACCCCTCACCGGTCCGCACCATCCGCAATTCGTCATCGAATTCACCGTTCAGGCCGGTCCCATCGCAAGGGCCTCCAACCAATTTTATCCGGCTCAAACTGAATCCTCCGCATCCGAAAAGCTCATTATGAGAACCAAGTGCAACAGCGACGCGAAGGTTTCAATGGCTGCGATGGGGCGTCAGCCGACCGGCAGGAATCCCCTCTGTTGGCGATGGACCACACCGAAGACGAAGGGCCGCTATCTGGATATCTTAGCCGGTCAGCCTCCGTTCCGGAATTGGCCCTTTTTCGATCAGACCCAAGCGTTCACGGCTTAAGATTCAATCGGGTGCTTCCGGCCTAACGGACGAAGATTGAGGCAATTTTTAGCTGCATCGCAGTTTCGGATGTATCGGAATACACGGTTTTGCTTGTTTAAATTTCAATCGTGCAATATCATGCGATCATGGCCAACGAACTTCCGTCTTCCCGCCGCGACTTGATCGCATCACGGCTTCTTGCTGGTGAGCCAGTTAACAGCACGGCGTTGGCAAGCGAGTTTGCCGTTTCTGAGGACGCGATCCGCCGCGATCTACGCGCACTCGATGCGGCAGGTGTCGGTCGGCGCGTCTATGGAGGTGCAGTTCCCCTTACAGTCGGCGGGGCACCGATCTCTGAGCGTTTGACCGCAGGGCTTATGGAAAAGCGGACACTCGCGAGAGCGGCCTTGTCGCTGATTCCGAGCGGAAGTTTCTTGTTTCTCGACAATGGAAGCACCAATGTCATGGCGGCCGAAGTGCTACCCGATAATGCGGACTTGGCTATCGCCACCAACTCGATCGAGGCAGCTGCCACGCTGGCTGCACGTCAGAGCTTGCCCATGGTCTTCGTGGGCGGGGGCGTCGATTTTGCCATCGGCGGCTGTGTCGACGGGACAGCCATCGAGGCTGTCTCGCGCCTGAATATCGACCTGTGCCTGCTCGGCGCCTGCACGTTGTCGGCCGACAGCGGTGTCAGCGCCTTCAATGCAAGCGATGCGGCATTTAAACGTGCGCTCATCTCGCGCAGTCGATGCACGATTGTGCTTGTTTCAAATGAGAAGTTGGGTGGCCGCGCACCGCATCGGGTCACGGGCATCGACGGTATCGATCACGTCGTCGTGTCGCATGACGCGCCAGACCCTGAAATTACCGAACTGGAAATGGCCGGCGCGCACGTTCTGCGCGCTGCGCAGCCGCAAGCGGATTGAAGGAAATATCGATGAAAACGCAGGAAGCCGGCTCGCGTCTTGCGACGCGCGCTGCCTTTTTGGTGGCTGGTTTTGGCTTGGCCTGCTGGGCGCCACTCGTCCCGCTCGCGAAGGCACGTCTCGGCGTGGATGATGGCGCATTGGGCCTCTTGCTG
>NZ_JBJDRF010000086.1:0-15057 GCF_044987305.1 Novosphingobium sp. ZW T3_23 | reverse complement strand
GCGTCCAGGAGGCGGTGCGCGACGACCGGGTGGCGCTCCTTACGATGGAGCTTGCAGGACAGCGGTTCGCTCTGCCCGCCGATGAGGTGGAGGCCGTGCTGAAGCGCCCGGCGGATCAGGCGGCGGTTCCCGGTGCCCGAGGGGCGGCACTGGGCGCGATCGAGTACCGCGACAACCTGCTGCCCTTGTTCTCGCTGGCGGCATTGCTCGGCTTCGAAGAGCGGCAGAAGGACGCGGGCCGGAAGGGGGACCAGCAGATCGTCGTCGTGCCGATCGGCGGCGGCAAGGTCGGTCTGGTGGTGGACCGGGTCTGCAATGTCCTCCAGGTCGCGCCGGATCGGCTGGAACCCGTGCCGGGCGTGCTCCTGCGCAAGGAAGCGGAAGCGACGATCCGGGCGATCTGCCGCCCCGGTGGCGGCGAGCGGCTGATTTCCGTGCTCGATGCCGACCATCTGCTCGATGCGGAGACCACCACGGCGCTGCGGACACTCGCCCCGGCTCGATCCCTCTCCGAGGGCGAAATGCAAGCGGGAGAGCGGCAGTCCTGGCTGGCGTTTCGTGCCGGGGAACACCGTCTGGCGATGCCGCTGGGGGCCGTGGACGGGGTGGCGCGGGTGCCGGCGCTTGCGGCGGTTCCCGATGCCCCCGAATGGCTGGCCGGGCTTGCCAGTCTGCACGGCGCCGCCGTGCCGGTGATCGACCTTTCCCTGCGCCTCGGGAGCCGTGCCGACGGTGCCGGTGCGAAGGACCGGCGCCTGGTGCTCGCCCGCCATGGCGGCGATCCTGCGGGGCTGCTGGTGGACCGGATCGATGGTCTGATGGACCTTCCGCCCCATGCGATCGAGCGTCCCGACGCGGGCGGCGCGGCGGACGCGACGTTCGAGGGCTACGCCCGCCTGACCGACGAAGCGGAAGGGGAAAGGGCGGAAGGGGAAAGGATCGCGCTGCTGGTATCGCCGTGGACGCTGATCGATGCGGCCTCGCGCGCTTTGCTGGCCCGCGCGGAACAGGCGGCGCGACCGTGAAGAAGATCAGGCTGCTCATCGTCGACGATTCGGCGCTGATGCGCAAACTGCTGTCCCAGTTGTTCGGAGAGGACGGGGGCTTCGAGGTCGCCGTGGCGCGCGACGGGAACGAGGCGCTGGCGATGCTGGCCTCCTTCGCGCCCGACGTGGTGACGATGGACATCCACATGCCGGAGATGGACGGGCTGGCCTGCCTCGACCGGATCATGGTGCAGCGGCCCTGCCCGGTGGTCATGGTCTCCGCGCTGACGCAGGAGGGCGCGGACGAGACGCTGGAGGCGCTCTCGCTGGGCGCGGTGGATTTCGTGGCGAAACCCGAAGGCCCGATCTCGCTGGAACTGGACCGGATCGCCGATCCGCTGGTGGAGAAGGTCCGCGCCGCCGCCTCCGCCCGCCTGCCGCGCGTGATGCGACTGGCGGAGCGGGTGAGGGCGCGGGCGGGGACCGAGAGCCGGACCATGCGAAAAGCGGCGGTGACGGCGCCTCGGGCGCAGGGCTCAAAGACGCAGGACATAGCGGCCGTGTTGGTGGGCTCTTCCACCGGCGGACCGCCTGCTCTCGATGCCCTGCTGCAACCGCTCCCCGCAGACTTCCCCTGGCCGATCGTGATTGCCCAGCACATGCCGGCCAGCTTTACCGGGCCGCTCGCGCGCCGGCTGGACCGGCAATGCGCGATATCGGTCGAGGAGGTGACCGGCGCGGCGGCGCTGCGGCCGGGGTGCGTCTATCTCGGCCGGGGCGATGCCGATGTCATCCTCTCGCGGCGCCGCGGCGAGCCGGTGGTGCTGGCCGCGCCCGCCCGCCCCGAACTGCACTGGCATCCCAGCACCGATCGTCTCGTGGACTCGGCCTGCGAAGTGCTGGGGGCCGGTGCGCTGGTGGGCGTGCTGCTGACGGGCATGGGCAACGACGGCGCGCAGGCCATGGCGCGGATGCGGCGGGAAGGCGGCCGAACGATTGCGCAGGATGCCGAAAGTGCGGTGGTTTGGGGCATGCCGGGGGCTCTGGTGGCGCTGGGCGGAGCGGACCTGGTGCTGCCCGTGGACCGGATCGCCGGGCAACTGATGGACTGGGCGGGTGTCGAGCCGCGCGGCACGATGGAGGAACGGGCATGACCGGGGGGAGCATGACCGGGGGCGTGACGGGCGCCGACCTGACCCCCGCGTCGGGGCTGGACGCGAACGACATCGTCCGGGTCAGCGAACTGCTGCGCGGCTGGACCGGCATGACCTTCGGCCCCAACAAGACCTATTACATCGAGCGGCGCCTGGCCGAGCGGATGCGCCGCACCGGCGCGGCCGATACGCGGGCCTACTTCACGCGGCTGCTCAGCGACGAGGAAGAGCGCCAGAATCTCATCAACGCGATGACCATCAACGAGACGTACTTCTTTCGCGAGGATCACCAGTTCGCCGCGCTGGCCAATGCCATCCTGCCGGACCTGGCGCGGACCCGCATTCCCGGCGATCGCATCCGTATCTGGTCGATGCCCTGCGCCACCGGGGAGGAGGCCTATTCCATCGCCATCTGGCTGCTGGAATTCTGGCCGCTGGTGGATGCCTACAACATCGAGATCGTCGGCTCGGACATAGACACCGCCGCGCTGGCTGCGGCCCGACGCGGCGATTATGGCGAACGGGCGGTGGCCCGGATGCCCGAGCCGCTGCGCTCGGCCTATTTCGAGAGGGCCGGAGCGCACTATCGGCTGATCGCGGACTTGCGCGAATCTGTAAGCTTCGCCCCCGCCAACCTGATCGACGCCCGCTCGATGGCGGCGCAGGGCGAATTCGACGTGATCCTGTGCCGCAACCTGCTCATCTACTTCGACGAGGCCGGCCGGCAGACGGCGGCGAACAACCTGCACCGGGCGCTTCGTCCCGGCGGCTATCTGTGCCTGGGCCACAGCGAATCGATGACCCGGATCGACGAGCGCTTCAATCTCGTTCGCCTTGACGACGCTATCGTCTATCGTCGCCCATGATGGACGAATTGCTCGAACAGTTCCTGATCGAAGGGCGCGATCTGGTGGCGCAGGCGCAAGGCGATCTGGCGGCGCTGGCGCGGCAGCCGGAGCGGCGCGACGTGCTGGACAGCCTGTTTCGCGCCGTCCACACGCTCAAGGGCTCCGTCGCCCTGTTCGACATGGCCCCGGCCGAGGGTCTGCTGCACCGGGCCGAGACCCGCCTGGACCATGCCCGCCGAAACCATGCTCAGGGGGGAGACGCGCCGCTGTCCGTGCCCGATCTCACCGCGCTGGTGGCGGTGATCGACCAGGTGGACCGCTGGATCGACCTGCTCGAACGCGACGGCAGCCTTCCCGCCGATGCCGAAGCTTGCGCCGCCGGTCTGGGCATTGGGCTCAATGGGGCGCTCGATGGGCCGGACGAGGGCGCCGTGTCGGTTCGGGAGCCTGGGCCGGATGCCCCTGAGCCTCCCCGGCGCGATGCGGCAGAGCATATTCCGGCGTGGCTGGAGGCGACGATGGCGCAGGCGCCGTCCTTCGGGCAGGCCGCCACTGCCTTCCGCTATGTGCCCGATGCCGATTGCTTTTTCCGGGGCGAGGACCCGCTGGCCGTCGCCCGCGCCGTGCCAGATTTGCTGGCGCTGGACCTGTCGTTTCCTCCCGACGCGCCGGGTATCGACGACTTCGAACCGTTTCGCTGCGTCCTGCGGATCGTCGGCCTTTCCGCCGCGCCGCAGGATCGGGTGCGCGCCGCCTTCCGCATGATGCCGAACCAGGTGGAGGTGGTCGCCCTGGGCGCGCCCGAACGGGAAGACAAAAATCCGGCAGGCGACGTCGGGGACGTGCCGATGGAGCCCGGGGAGAGCGGCGGCATGTTGCGCGTCTCGGCCACCCGGCTGGACGTGCTTGCGGACGAGGTGGGCCAGATGGCCGTCGCTCTCAATGCGCTGGAGGCGGCGGTGGAGCGCGCGGCGACGAGCGATCGCGTGCTGGCGGCCGAGCTGCGCCGGGTGCAGGGTGCTCTGGCCGGTTCTCTGAACAGGCTGTCGTCCACCGTGGCCGAAGTCCGCCGTGTGCCGCTTCAGCCCGTGCTGCGGCGACTGCCGCGTCTCGCCCGCGACCTTGCGGCATCGCTGGGCAAGGACGTGCGCTTCGTGCTCTCGGGCGAGGGCGTGGAAGTGGACAAGCAGGTGGCGGACGCCATCTTCGAGCCGCTGCTCCACCTCGTGCGCAATGCCGTGGACCATGGGATCGAGACGGCCGACGCGCGCGTGGGAGCGGGCAAGCCCGCTTCGGGCACGATCAGCCTGTCGTTCCGGCGCAGCGGGGATCATCTCGCGGTGAAAGTGAGTGACGACGGCAAGGGCATCGAGCCGGTTGCGATCCGGCGCGCCGCCGTGGGAAAGGGGCTGATCGGCACCAAGGAGGCCGCCGCGCTGACCGACCGCCAGGCGCTGCGGCTGATTTTTGCGCCGGGCTTCTCCACGTCCCGTTCGGTTACGGGCGTATCGGGCCGGGGCGTGGGCATGGACGCGGTGCAGCGCGCGGTGGAGCGGTTGCAGGGCTCCATCGAGATCGAGAGCGCGCCGGGCCGGGGCACCGATATCGCCATCCGGCTGCCGCTGAACGCGATCCTGACGCGCCTCGTCACGGTGCGCGTGGGGGACGAGCGATACGGGCTGCGGATGGACCAGATCCACGAGACGCTGCGGGTGGACGCTGCCGCGATCGAGGAACTGGGCCATGGCCGCGCCTGCGTGATCCGCGATCGCACGGTGCCGGTGCTGTCGCTGGCGGCGCTGCTGGGCCACGCGGAGGGGCTGGAGCAGGTCCGGGCCGGGAATGCAGAGGCCGATTGGGCCCGGCTGGTGGTGACGGGGGCCTCGGGCGAGCGGATCGCGCTGCGCGTCGATGCCGTGGGCGAGCGCATCGATGCCGCCGTGCGAGAGCGCTCGGGCTTGCTGGCCGCCATGCCGGCGATCGGCGGCACGACGCTGGACGCCGACGGCGGCGTGCTGCTGGTGCTCGATCTGCCGGAGCTGCTGTCATGAGCGTGATCGTGGAAAACGGCACGATCCGGCTGGTCGGCGCCTGCCCGGTCGAGGATGCGGAACCGCTGCTGGCCGCCTTGCAGGACGATCCCCTGCGCAAGGTCGATGTCTCTGCCATGACGGCCGCGCATTCCGCGGTGATCCAGCTGCTGGCGCTGTTCGCCCGCGAAATCGAGGGGGCATTCGCCGATCCTCTGCTTGATGGCGTGTCGGCGCTGGCGAAGCGACTTCAACCCCGATAACAAAAGTTATACCTGTGTGGCTTGCGTCGCCCTATAGATCGGCCGACAGCCTTCGGGAACGCCAAAGAACAGGAGCATTTGCGTGTCGGTTACCGTGATGATCGTGGATGACAGCAAGCTCGCGCGGATCGTTGCATCCAAGGCCCTGGCGCAGCTTCAGCCGGAATGGAGCAAGGTGGAAGCAGGCAGCGCCGCAGAGGCGCTGGACGTTATCGGCCAGGAAGCCGTGGACGTCTCGCTGATCGATTTCAACATGAGCGAGAAGGACGGCCTGGAACTTGCGGCCGAGTTGCGCGCTATGCGCCCCGAGATGCCGATCGCGATCATAACCGCCAATATCCAGGACGAGATCATCGCCCGCGCCCGCGAAGTGGGGGCGGCGTTCATCGCCAAGCCGGTCACCAGCGAGGGACTTTCGGGCTTCCTGTCCGGAGCCGCGCTCAAGCTGCGAACGGCCGGGGCATGATACCGGAGCAGGTTGCTCTTACCGAACTCGAACGCGATGCGCTGACGGAAATCGTCAACATCGGCGTCAGTCGCGCCGCGTCCAGCCTGCGCAAGATGATCGGCGAGCAGGTGCTGCTGTCGGTTCCCTCGATCGAAGTGGTGAGCCACCGTCGCGCCGCCCGCCTCATCAGCGAGCGGGAAGTGGCCGATCTCATCGCCGTGCGGCAGGATTTTACGGGGCCCTTTTCCGGCCGGGCGCTGCTGATCTTCCCGGAAACCAACAGTCTCGAACTGGTGCGCGCCGTGACCGGCGGTGAGCTGAGCGTCGAGGAAGTGCTGGAGATGGAGCAGGAGGCACTGGCCGAAACCGGCAACGTGATCCTGAATTCCTGCCTGGCGACGATGGCGAACATGCTCAAGCGTTCGCTGACGATGACCATCCCCGAAGTGCTGCGCGGCAACGGGGCCACCCTGTTCGAAGTGGATGAGGCTGGGGATGGGGCCGAGGAAGGCCTGGTGCTGTTCCTCTACATCGATTTCGCGGTGCGCATGCGCGACATTCGCGGCTATATCGCCATGCTGATGGACATTCCCTCGCTGGCGACGCTCAAGGAACTGCTGGACGAATTCATCGCCTCCGTCGTGGGCGATGATGCCTGAAACGGGGGCCGGGGCAGGACCAGACTTTGGGCCAGACTTTGGGCCAGAAGCTGGCCCTGCAGGAAGCGCGCTGAACCACGAGCAGTTGCGGGCCGTGCTGGCCGCCGCCGGGGCCAGCGGATCGTGGGACTGGGAGATCGCGGCGGACCGGCTCTTCCTGGACGCCAGCTTCGCGGAGCTTTACGGGCTGCCTTCGGAAGGCCTGTCCCGGGGCTTTCCCACCGCCACGTTCTTCAAGGCCATCCATCCCGAGGATCGCGCGCGCATCCGCATCGCGGTGGCCGGGATGCTGGCCGGGGCATCGCTGTTCTCCAAGGAGTTCCGCGTCGTCACCGCCACCGGCAAAGTGCTGTGGATGCACGGCCGGGGGCAGTGCCACCTCGATGCCGACGACGAGCCCGTGCGCTTCACCGGCCTGCTGGTCGACGTAACCGAACGCAAGCGCACCGAGGAACGCCTGCGCATCGCCCAGAGCGCGGGCGGGGTGGGGACGTTCGAATATAGCGACGGTTTCGCCACCGTTTCCGTCTCCACCGAATTCTGCAAGCTGCTGGGCCTCCACCCGGCGGACCGCCTGCCGGTGCGGACGATCAATTCCGTCGTGAGCGAAGGTGCGCTGTCGCTGATCCCTGAAGGCGTGCAGACGGCGCTGCCGGATACGCTTTCCGGCGAGTTCCTCATTCGCCGGGGCGAAGACGGCGAACCGCGCTGGATCGCGCGGCGCGGCGAAGTGCAGCGCGAGGCGGACGGCAAGGGCTATCGCCTGCTTGGCGTCATCTACGACGTGACCCTGGCCAAGCAGCAGGAAGCCGCGTTGCGGGAACTGGCCGAAACCCTGGAGCAGCGCGTCGCCGCCGAAGTGGCCGAGCGGCGCCATGCCGAGGACGTGCTGCGCCAGGCGCAGAAGATGGAAGCGGTCGGCCAGCTGACCGGCGGCATCGCGCACGATTTCAACAACTTGCTGACCATCATCATCGGCAGCATCGACATGGCATCGCGCCGCGCGGCGCCTTCGGCCGATCCGCGCATGCGGCGCTCGCTGGAGCAGGCCATGAAAGGCGCCGAGCGCGCTGCCGCGCTGACGCACCGGCTGCTCGCCTTCTCGCGCCGGCAGCCGCTTGACCCGCGTGCGGTCAACGTGCGCGACCTGCTGGAAGGCATGTCCGATCTGCTTTTGCGCACGATCACGGAAGCGATCTCGGTGACCATCGATACGGCCGGAGAGGCCGTCGATGGAAGCGAAAGCGGCCTGTGGATGGTCGAGGCCGATCCGCACCAGCTTGAGAATGCGATCCTGAATCTGGCGGTCAATGCCCGCGACGCCATGGCCGAGGGCGGATCGCTGCGGATCACCGCGCGAAACGAGACCCATTCCGGCCAGGATGGAGAGATGCCGGCGGGAGACTACGTCGCCATCGAGGTGGCCGACGACGGTATCGGCATGGACGAGGCGACGCTGGCGAAAGTGTTCGATCCCTTCTTCACCACCAAGGACGTGGGCAAGGGCACCGGGCTGGGCCTGTCGATGGTCTACGGTTTCGCCAAGCAATCCGGCGGCGGCATCGACATCGCCTCCCGCCCCGGCGAGGGGACGCGCGTGGTGCTGCACCTGCCGCGCTGCCATGGCGGGGCGGTGGAGGATCACGGCTACCACCAGGATCACGCCGAATCCGGCCGGGCCTCCGAGACGATCCTGCTGGTCGAGGACGACGAGGACGTGCGCCGTTACGCGGTGGGCGCGCTCTGCGATCTGGGCTACCGCGTGCTGGAAGCGGCGAACGGCTCCGATGCGCTGGACCTGTTGCGACGCGGCGAGGCGCGCATCGACCTGCTGGTCAGCGATGTGGTGATGCCGCGCATGTCCGGCAGCGAACTCGCCCAGCGCGCGCGAGAGATCGTGCCGGGGCTCGCGGTGCTCTACATCTCGGGCTATCCGCACGATGCGATCATGCATGAAGGGCGGCTGGGCGAAGGCGTCGAACTGCTGTCCAAGCCTTTCACGATGCAGGCGCTGGCGGCAAAAGTGCGGGAATCGCTGGACCGCTGAGCCGCTCGTACCGGGCATGCGGGAGCATCCGGGCCGGTCGCGGGTTACATGCGGGACACTCCTGGGAGAAACGCGATGACCCGCAAGACGCTTGCCGACCTTGCCGAAAAGATGAAGGACATAGACTTCACGATGCTCTCCACCCACGGCCCCGGCGGCACGATCGCCGCGCGGCCGATGAGCAACAACCGCGAGGTGGACTACGACGGCGATTCCTGGTTCTTCACCACCGAGGACACCGCCATGGTCACGGAGATCGCCAACGATCCCCGCGTCGGCCTGAGCTTTCAGGGCAAGGCCGGGATCCTGGGGATGCGCCCCTTCTTCATCGCCGTGGAAGGCAAGGCCGAACTGATCCGCGACAAGGGGCAGTTCGCGGAGCACTGGACCAAAGGGCTCGACCGCTGGTTCGAACAGGGCGTGGATACGCCCGGCCTCGTCCTGATCCGCGTCGGCGCGGAGCAGGCGCACTATTGGGACGGCGAGGATGAAGGCGAAGTCATCGTCGATCGCGGATCCTATGTCGGCGGCCCATGATCCGTCTCCTTGTTATGCGCGCTGAGGCATGAAGGTCTTTCTGGATTTCGAGGCCTCGTCCCTGGCGAAGTGCAGCTACCCCATCGAGGTCGCCTGGGTCTTCGAGGATGGGCGCGGCGAAAGCCACCTGATCCGCCCGGCGCCCGGTTGGACCGACTGGGACGCCGAAGCCGAGGCGATCCACGGCATCTCCCTCGCGCAACTGCAGCGCGAGGGAGAACTGCACGATGCGGTGGCCGCAAGGATGGTGGAGCAGCTTTCGGGGCATGACCTCCACGCCAGCGCGCCGTCCTGGGATGCCAAGTGGCTGAACGCCCTGCTTCGCAGCGTCGGCTTCCCCAAGCACCATCTGCGCCTGCGCAAGACCGGCGAGATGATCGCGCGGGACGTCGCCGCTATCCTTGCGGGGCTGCTGCCGGTGGAGGAGGTTCGGGAGGCGGTAAGGGCGATCCTTTCGGAAACGGATTCGGTGCGCGACGGGCCGCCGGCCCATCGTGCCCTGCCCGATGCCCAGGCCGATCGCCAGCGCTGGCTGGCGGCGATTGCCGAAGCCACCCGTCGCAGCGCCTCGTCGTCCCGGACTTGATCCGGGACCGCTGGCAGTTCTTTAGGCGCGATCTTGCGGACAGGCGCCTCAGCCGAGAAGTGGGCCGTTCACGGCCAGCGGTCCCGGATCAAGTCCGGGACGACGCGAAGCGCCCCCTCGCAGATTTGCCAAGTTCGATCAGCAGGCTATCATCGCCGCATGATCCTCAATACGCGGGCCGGACGATAGCGATGACAGCCGACGCGGATACCGCGCACAGGCCGTTGACCAGACGCTCCATGATCGTGGCGGCCTTCTCGACGATCGTCGAATGGTACGATTTCACGCTCTACCTCTATCTGGCGACGGTGCTGTCGCGGGTGTTCTTCGGCGGCGGCGAGAATGCGCTTTCGGTGACCTTGGGCGGCTTTGCCGTGGCCTACCTGATGCGGCCGCTGGGCGCGGCGGTGTTCGGGCACATAGGCGATCGCCACGGGCGGCGGCGGATGATGCTGGCGTCGATGGCGCTGATGACGGCGGCCATGCTCGCCACGGCGGCGCTGCCCACCCATGCAGCGGTCGGGGCCGCGTCGGGCTGGCTGCTGCTCGCCCTGCGCTGCGTCATGGCCTTCTCGGTGGGCGGCGAATATACCGGGGTGGTTGCCTACCTGATGGAGGGCGCCGACCGGCGGCGGCGCGGCCTCGTCACCTCCTGCGCGGCGGCGGCCAGCGAATTGGGCGGACTGCTGGCGGCGGGCGTATCCGCCGTCGTGGTCCACGCCCTTGCGCCGGACGCGCTGGACGCATGGGGTTGGCGTATCCCCTTCCTGGTCGGCGCGGCGCTGGCCGGCGCGGTCCTGCTGGCCCGCGCGACCCTGGAGGAATCGCCGGAGTTCGAGCGACAGGTGCTGCGCCGCAGCGTTCCGGAACGCCCCTTGCTGCATGTCCTGTCCCGCCATCGACCGGCCATCGCGCGCGGTTTCGCCATTTCCGCGCTGGGCTCTATCACCTACTATGTCGGCATCACTTATGTCCCGGCCTTCGTGACCGAATCCGGCGTCATGGCGGAGAGCCAGGCGCTGTGGCTTTCGACGGCGGCGGCCTTCGTCGTCATCTTCGTCACGCCCTTCGTCGGGGTTCTGTCGGACCGCATCGGGAGGCGTCCGGTCCTGCTGGGAGTCGGGGCGATGTCGATGCTGCTGCCGGCCGCAGCCTTCGCCGGCATGGGCGAGGGATCCTACGGCGCCGCGCTGATCGGCGCCCTGCTGCTGGCCGCGCTGGGCGGGGCGGTCAGCGCCGTCGGCGCCGTGGCCACCGCCGAGCAGTTTCCCGGCGAAGGCCGCCTTACCGGCCTTGCGCTGGGCGCCACGGCTGCGACGGCGGTGTTCGGCGGCCTCGCGCCTTTCGCGGCGCAGCTTCTGGTGAAGGCCACCGGCTGGCCCGCCGTGCCCGGGGTGATGATCGCGGTGGTGGCGGTCTGCGTTTTGCCCGTTTTCGCGCTGATGCCGGAAACCAGGCCCAAGCAGCCGTCATCCCGGACTTGATCCGGGACCGCAGGCCATGACCAGCCCACCTCTAGGCAGGGCGCCCCGCCGTACGCGTGCTCCTAAAGAGCTGCCAGCGGTCCCGGATCAAGTCCGGGACGACATATACGCGCAAGATTTCACGAACCGTGAAATCCGGCTTTGCCATTTATCCATGGAACTTTAGCCCCATCCCGGCCATTTACGTCGCCGCATCGCAGCAAAGTGCCGGATTCGCATCCGGCCTCTGCCTTTAAACGAGAGTGATCCATTCATGACGGCTTTGACTGAAACGCGCTACGTCTACCGCTTCGGTGGCGGCGTCGACGATGGCGGCAAGGGCGACAAGAACCTGCTGGGCGGCAAGGGCGCGAACCTCGACGGCATGGCCGCGATCGGTCTGCCGGTTCCTCCCGGCTTCACCATCACCACCGAGATGTGCACGCGCTACTACAATGACGGCGGCGTCTATCCCGAAAGCGTGAAGGCCGAAGTGGCAGAGGGCATCGCGCATATCCAGCAGGTGACCGGCAAGACTTTCGGCAATGTCGCCGATCCGCTGCTGGTCTCGGTCCGCTCGGGCGCGCGCATCTCGATGCCGGGCATGATGGACACCGTGCTCAATCTCGGCCTGAACGACCAGACCGTAGAGGGCCTCGCCCAGACTTCGGGTGACGAGCGCTTCGCCTGGGACAGCTATCGCCGTTTCATCCAGATGTATTCGGACGTCGTGCTCGAACTCGATCACGGCGCCTTCGAGGAAGCGCTGGACATCGCCAAGGAAGATCGCGGCTACGACCTCGATACCGAGATGACCGCCGCCGACTGGAAGATCCTGGTCGCGGAATACAAGGCCATCGTCGAGAAGCTCTGGAACAAGCCGTTCCCGCAGGACGTGCACGACCAGCTCTGGGGCGCGATCGGCGCCGTGTTCGGTTCCTGGCAGTCGGACCGCGCCAAGGTCTATCGCCGCCTGAACTCCATCCCCGGCGAATGGGGCACGGCCGTCAACGTGCAGGCCATGGTCTTCGGTAACATGGGCGAAACCTCGGCCACCGGCGTTGCCTTCACCCGTGACCCGGCCACCGGCGAGAACGCCTACTACGGCGAATACCTCATCAACGCGCAGGGCGAGGACGTCGTCGCCGGCATCCGCACCCCGCAGTACCTGACCAAGGCGGCCCGCGAGCGCGCCGGTGCCAAGCCGGCCTCGATGGAAGAGGCCATGTCCGAGACTTACGCGGAACTCGCCAGCGTGTTCGAGATCCTCGAAAAGCACTACCGCGACATGCAGGACATCGAATTCACGGTGCAGCAGGGCAAGCTCTGGATGCTCCAGACCCGCTCGGGCAAGCGCACCGCCAAGGCCGCGCTGAAGATCGCCGTCGACATGGCGCGCGAAGGCCTGATCAGCGAGGAGGAAGCCGTCGCCCGCGTCGATCCCGCCGCGCTCGACCAGCTTCTGCACCCGACGCTCGATCCCAAGGCACCGCGCGACGTGCTCACCAAGGGCCTGCCCGCCTCGCCGGGCGCGGCTTCGGGCGCGATCGTGCTTGATGCCGACACGGCGGAAAAGCTGGCCGAACAGGGCAAGGCGGTGATCCTCGTCCGCGTGGAGACCAGCCCTGAGGACATCCACGGCATGCACGCGGCGCGCGGCATTCTCACGGCGCGCGGCGGCATGACCAGCCACGCCGCCGTGGTGGCGCGCGGCATGGGCCGTCCCTGCGTCTCCGGCGCTGGCAGCCTCCAGATCGACAACGTGGCGCGCACCATGCGCATCGACGGCCGCATCCTGAAGGAAGGCGACACCGTCACCATCGACGGCGCCACCGGCGAAGTGATGGCCGGTGAAGTGGCGACCGTGCAGCCGGAACTCGCCGGTGACTTCGGCACGCTGATGGAATGGGCCGACAAGGTCCGCCGTCTCAAGGTTCGCGCCAATGCGGAAACGCCGCTGGATTGCCGCACCGCGCGCGAATTCGGCGCCGAGGGCGTCGGCCTGTGCCGCACCGAGCACATGTTCTTCGACGCTGCCCGCATCACCGCCGTGCGCGAGATGATCCTGGCCGAGGGCGAGGCCGAGCGCCGCACCGCGCTCGCCAAGCTGCTGCCGGAACAGCGTGACGACTTCGCGGAAATCTTCACGGTCATGGCCGGCCTGCCGGTAACGATCCGCCTGCTCGATCCGCCGCTGCACGAATTCCTGCCCCATGCCGAGGCGGAGTTCGAGGACGTGGCCCGCGCCGCCAATGTCAGCGTCGAAACGCTCAAGCGCCGTGCCGGCGAACTGCACGAGGTCAACCCGATGCTCGGCCATCGCGGCTGCCGCCTGGGCGTGACTTACCCGGAAATCTACGAGATGCAGGCCCGCGCGATCTTCGAGGCGGCGCTCATCGTCAAGGACCGTACCGGCGAGGCGCCGATCCCCGAAGTGATGATCCCGCTGGTGGCCACCGCCAAGGAACTGGACCTGATGAAGGCGATCGTCGACCGCGTGGCCGCCGAAGTCTTCAGCGAGCGCGGCGCCACCGTGGACTACCTCGTGGGCACCATGATCGAACTGCCGCGCGCCGCGCTCAAGGCGGGCGAGATCGCGCAGACCGGCGAGTTCTTCTCGTTCGGCACCAACGACCTTACCCAGACCACGATCGGCATCAGCCGCGACGACGCCGGCAAGTTCCTGACGCATTACGTGGACAAGGGCATCTTCGCCCGCGATCCGTTCGTCAGCATCGACGTGGACGGCGTGGGTGAACTGATCGAACTGGCAGCGGAACGCGGCCGCAAGACGCGCCCCGACATCAAGCTGGGCATCTGCGGCGAGCATGGCGGCGATCCGGCCTCGATCGCCTTCTGCGAGAAGATCGGCCTCGATTACGTCTCGGCCTCGCCCTATCGCGTGCCGATCGCGCGTCTGGCGGCGGCCCAGGCGGCGCTGGCCGGGAAGTAAGCGCCTAGTTCACCGTGTCGGGGAGGAGGAGCTACCCGACCGGCTATGCGGATCGCGCGCGAAAGTGTGCGGTCCGCATTTGCTTTTGCGCTGCGGATCAGCCCCCAATCACCGTCCGGCGGAACGCTCCATCAGGAAGTCGATCAACAGCCGGGCCGGGCCGCTCAGGCTGGCGCCGTTGGCGGCCAGCAGCATCTGCCGCTGCGCCCAGGGTTCGTCCAGCTCGACCAGCTTGAGGCCCATCGGCACGATGAAGTTCCGGGCCGCCTCGCTGGGCAACACGCCGATCCCGAAGCCCGCCTGGATCATCCGGCAGACCGCGTCGTAACTGTCCACGGCGGCGCGCAGGCGCAGGGGCCAGCCCTGTTCGTCGGCGGCGCGGGCGAGCAGGCGGGTATTGGCGGTGTCATAACCCATCTGCACGAATTCGTGCTCGGCCAGATCGTGGAACCGCACCGAATGCGTGCCGAACAGCAAGTGCGGCGGCGCGACCACGGCCAAACGGTCGCAGCGGTATTTCCAGGTTTCGAGCCCGAGCTGACCGGGCTCCTCCATGATCACGCCGACTTGTCCCTCGCCCGCGCGCAGGCGGCTGACGATCTCGGCTGAGTAGACTTCCTGGATGTTGAGGCGGATCTTGTCGTTGGCGTGGCCGAACGCCGCGAGGTCGGCGGGCAGGAACTGTGTGATTGCCGAGGTGCAGGCGAGGATGTCCACGCTGCCCTTCAGGCCGTTCGCGTAATCGGAGAGGTCCGAGGCGGCCAGCCCCACTTCGCGCAGGATGCGGATGGCATGGGCCAGCAGCGCATCGCCCGCAGCCGTCGGCGTCACCCCTCGCCCGTTGCGCACCAGCAGCTGCACGCCGAGATCCTGCTCCATCTGCGTCAGGCGGCGGCTGATCGCGCCGATCGCAAGGTTCGCCTCGTCCGCCGCGCGCGAAAGGCTGCCGAGTTCCGCAACCCGGACGAAGAGTTGCAGGGTCGTCAGGTTCAGCATCGGCAGTCGCATGTCTGGGCCATGCGTCGGCTATAGGCGGCAATAGTGCCTGCGGCTAGGCGAGCGCTACGCCCCGCCGAAATACCG